>DATKJG010000348.1:0-2740 GCA_035543215.1 Phycisphaerales bacterium
GGCGACCTGATCGCGACCAACGACATTCTTTGGCAGAACGTCGGCGCAGCCGGCACCGTCGAAGCCCAGCAGTTGCGGAACTCCGGTGGAACAATTGATCTGGATCGTTCCATCGTCCAGGGGCTCACCGGTGTACTCGGCGGCGTGGGCAACATGGGAACCGCGCCGCAGTTCGTCGACGGCAACGGCCTTGACAACCTCTGGGGCACGGCCGATGACGATCCGCACCTGTCGGCTGGATCGCCGGGCATCGACTCCGGCGATAGCGCGGCGTTGCCGGGCTTCGTCACCTTGGACTACGACGGCAACACGCGGTTCTTCGACGACTATACCGTGGCCGACACAGGCGTGGGCAGCCCGGCGTATGTCGATCGCGGCGCGTTCGAGTTCCAGGCGGTGTCGTGCGTGGGCGAGATCGTCGCGAACGGCGCGGTCGATGTGAACGATCTGCTGGCGGTCATTACGCACTGGGGCGCGTGCCCGCTGCCGTGCCCGCCACGATGCGCTCAGGACATTGCGCCAAGCCCCGGCGGCGACTGCCTGATTGACGTCAACGACCTTCTGGCGGTGATCACGCACTGGGGCACGTGCCCGTAACTGGAGACTTGCACGTCACGTTCCAAGCCCGCGCCTGTCCTAGGCGCGGGCTTTTTCGCGCAGCTTCTTCATGATGAACAGGTAGTTGAAGCCACGGAGGAAGAAGTTGCCTTCCTCCGCGGCTTTGTGCCAGTTGCCTTTGCCGAGTTTGGCGTTGTGCCGCACGACCGCGACGATGTCGATGGGCTTGAACCTTCGACGAAGCAGGTTGAACAGTTCGAAGCCGATGGGCATGAACTCGCCGGCCCCTCCACCTTCCGCTGTCGATCTGCCGCCGCCTTTGGTCTTGCGCCAGGAATCCGAGACATAGAGCGCCATGTAGCGCTGCGGCTTGAGAATGCGGTGGATCTCGCTGATGACTTTCTCCATCGCGGCGTAGTACGCCTTGCCGTGGTCGGGACTGGCCTCCCCAGCATCGAGTTTGCCGATGCAGTCCGGCGAATCGCTGTAATCGACGTGCGTGGAATACGGCGGATCGACGAAGACGAAGTCGGCGGCGTCATTCTCCAGAGGCAGTTTCCGCGCGTCGGCCTTGATGATGTCCTCGCGCTCGCCATACGGCGCGATGTCGAAGCCCTGGGCGCGGCGTTTGAGATCGCGCGCCACATCCAGAGTCGTTCCCGAGCCGCACATGGGATCGATGATCAGATCATTCTCGCGCGTGTAGCGCGTGAGCAGTTGCCAGATCACCCAGCTGGGGGTGGCCCCCACATAATCGCGATCACCCTGCTCGACCGATGTGCCCGACACATAGTGCTGCGAGGGATACTCCCAGAGCGTTGTGGTGAACACGCGGAGCGGCGGCTTGGATGACTTGGAGGATTGACGATTCACGATTGACGATTGACGATTGGCTGGCGGCGGCTCAATCGTCAATCGTCAATCAACAATCGTCAATCAAAAAGAGCCCGGCGGCCTGTGTCGGGCCGCCGGGCGTTACGAGCATTTCTGTCGAGGCTGCACCAGCCGTGCAGTCCCGTCGGTAGCACGGGTGTTAACGGTGCAGACCTCCGAAACAGTCACTGAATGATTTGTGCACTGGATCACCTCCTTTTTGAAAGAACTGTCCCAGCCGTCACGGGGGTGACCCGTCGCCAGGTTCCTTTCGCCTGCAGCGTCCCGCAGGCACTTGGGTGCGATCGATCGCGGAGAATCAAAGGCCCAACAACCAGGTGAGTCAAGATCGCGGATTTACGCTACGCGTTCGTTGCCGCGCTTGAACGTTTCGACCTCGGGCGATTCGTCGTCGATGTCGTGGCTCATCTCGCCCATCGCCTCGTCGTCCTGCGAATCCCCGAATTCATTCGCGGCGGAGCGGCCGTCAGCGCCGCTTTGGGCTTCTTCCTCAAGGCGCTTCATCTGCTCCCAGTCTTCGAGGCTGATCATGACCTCGCGCGCCACCGAGCCCTTGTGTTCGCCGAGGATGCCGGCCTGGCCCATCTGATCGACCAGGCGGCTGGCCCGCGTGTAGCCGATCGCGAGGCGCCGCTGCAGCAGCGATACGCTGCCGCGGCCGGTCTCGATCATGATCTTGACGGCCTCATCGAACATTGGATCGCGCTCGGCGGGATTCAGCCCGTCACCCACTCCCTCACCATCGCCCTCGTCGCCGTCGGCCGCCAGCGCGCGGATTGACAACAGGCTGCGCTCGAACGACGGGGCCGCGACATTCTTGAGGAACGAGACCACCTTGCGCGTCTCGGCATCCTCCACCAGGGTTCCCTGCGCCCTCTTCACCTCGGATGAATGGGGGGTGAGGAACAGCATGTCGCCCTGGCCCAGCAGGAGTTCCGCGCCCTTCTGATCGAGCACGATGCGGCTGTCCATCGCCGAGGCCACCTTGAACGCCACGCGGCAGGGCATGTTGCTCTTGATCAGGCCCGTGACAACGTTGGCCTGCGGACGCTGCGTGGCGAGGATGAGGTGGATGCCGACCGCGCGGGCCTTCTGCGCGATGCGCACGATCGAATGCTCGACTTCCTTGTGCGTCAGAATCAGGTCGGCCAACTCATCCACCACGAACACCATGTATGGCAAGCGCTTGGGAATCTTCGCCCGCTCGACGTCGTTCTCCGGCTTGAAGAGTTCGAACTTCTCTTCGTCGGTCAGGGCGTTGTAACTGGCGATGTTGCGAACGCCCGCC
>DATKJG010000349.1:0-4451 GCA_035543215.1 Phycisphaerales bacterium
ACCTGCTTCGTGCAGGCGCCTTGGATTGGGCTGATCGCTCCACCAGTCGAGGTTCTTTGCCAGGCGATCGACCGCATCGAGCGAGAAGCCGAGGGCCTTGCCTACATCGCGCACCGCGCTGCGGGCTCGATAGGTGATCACCTCGGCGGTGAGGGCCGCGCGATGCCGGCCGTACTTGCTGTAGATGTACTGGATGACTTCCTCGCGCCGCTCATGTTCGAAATCGATGTCGATGTCAGGTGGTTCGTTGCGTTCCTTGGAAATGAACCGCTCGAACAGCAGGCTGATGCGGGCCGGATCGACCGCCGTGATGCCCAGGCAGTAGCAGACTGCCGAGTTCGCTGCTGCGCCGCGTCCCTGGCACAGGATCCCGCGGCTGCGCGCGAACGTGACCAGGTCCTGAACGGTGAGGAAGTACGGCGCATAGTTGAGTTCGTCGATGAGAGCGAACTCGTGCAGCAGGTTGCGCCGCACATCATCAGGAATGACGTCGTAGCGATTCTCTGCTCCTTTCCACGTCAGGTACTGCAGGTATTCCATCGCCGTGCGGCCGGGCGGACAGACTTCATCGGGATACTCGTAGCGCAACTCATCGAGGCTGAATGGCGCTGCCCGATCAGCGATCTCGACCGTGCGCGCAATCGCCTGCGGGTGCTCCGCGAACAGCCGCGCCATTTCCTCCGGCGACTTCAGGTATCGCTCGCCGTTGGCAAACAATCGAAAGCCCGCTTCGTGAATCGTGCAGCCGTGGCGCACGCATGTCACAACATCCTGCAGCGAGCGGCGTTCGGGCACGTGATAGTGGGCATCGTTGGTCGCCACCAGCGGCATGCCGACGTGCTGGGCAAGAGCCGCGAGCATGCGCATTCGCTGATCATCGTTCTCGCCATACAGACGCGACACCGCAAGCGAAAGGCGATCATCATCGAAGGTGCGGCGCAGCCCCTGCAGCGTTTTGAGAAATTGCTGATTGAGAATGGTCGGCGGGAGAACGATCGCGAGCAGGCCTTCCTGAAACTCGATCAGATCGTGCAGAACGAGATGGCATTCGCCCTTGGGCGCGCGACGCTTGCCGCGCGTGAGGAGTTGACACATCCGGCCGTAGGCATCGCGCGAGGTCGGATACACAAGGACCGACAGTCCTTCATCTGTTACTTCCCGGCTCTGTCCAAACTCCAGCCGGCATCCCACGACAAACCGCACGCCATGCTCCTTTGCCGCCACATGGCCGCGCACGATTCCAGCAAGCGAGTTGCGATCGGTGATGGCGATGGCGCGATAACCCAGGGCGGCGGCCTGCTCGACGAACTCATCAGGATGACTCGCGCCGGTGAGAAAGCTGAAGTTGCTGGTGACGTGGAGTTCGGCGTACTCGGTCTGCGGAACGGCGAGGTTCATCCCGATTGGCGCGGGGGTTGCAGCACGCGCATGCGCCCATGGATGCGGCCGTGCTTTTGGATCAGGCAGTTCAGGCATGACGCATCACCGCCTTCATGTCCACTCGCCATGAACGAACCAGCGTCCGCTTTCGAGTTGCCGGTATACCCACAGCCAGCGGCCATCGTCGAGTTGAATGCGGAAATAATCCCGCGCGGCGGCGCACTCGACTCCGGCGCTTGCGGGGAGGACGCCACGGGCTAAGCCGCTGCGCCACCACTCTTCGCCGATGCGCTCGGGACCATTACTGGCGATGATCGTGTGTTCCTCACCGCGCCATTTCATCCAACGCGGCGGACCTTCGGGCGTCACCGACAGCACCTCGATCAACTCCGGCTCGTCGAACAGCGTCGTCGGACGATCGCCGCCCGCTGACGCCTGGTCCCCCACATCCCTCACGCTCATCGCCGGCTCATGCCGGAACGCGCGCTCGGGCAGATGGCTCTCCACTAGTGTTGCGCGCGTAATGCGTTTAGCGCCTAGGCGATTGGCCAGCGTGTCGATCAATTCACCTGTGGCCTGCTCGATGGCTGCATCGCCTGCCGCATCATCGCGCCAGCGCTCGACCTGCGCATGCGGCAGCCGGCCGGTGTGCGTCGCGCTCAGCACGATCTTCTCCACGCCAAAGCCGAGGTTGATCTGCTCGACTTTCGGCCGCAGCAGGCTCCAGAGATGCTTCGCATCGCGATTCGGCCGACTGAGCGTGATGGTTTCGCGAAGATCGGCCGTGTCGATGCGCTCGAAATCGACATCCAACCGCCGCGCGCCGCTTTCAGCTTGCTGCAGCAACGTGCACAGGCTCGCGATCAATTCCTGCACCGTGATGGCCACGCCTTCGATCTGCCGGACCGGGCCATCGAACGCCCGCTCGGCGCGCAGCGTTTCGCTCGGGCGCTGCGGCTCGATCGTTTCATCAGCGTCGCCCAGCGCCTGATCCAGTCGCAGCAGCAGATGCGGGCCGAAGCGCGCGGCAAGATCGTTCCGCGGCAGGCATGTGAGTTCACCGATGTGCGCGATGTTCACTTCGTGCAGGGCATCGATCGTCTCCTGCTCAAGGCGCAGACCTTCGATGGGCAGGTCGCGCAGGAGATCGAGTTCATCGCCTTCCCCCACCACGATGCGATCGGAGACTCCTGCAAACGATCCGTATCGCGCCACGGCCCGCGCACAGGCGAAATTGGAAGCACAGGCGATGCGCGCGTAAAAACCCAGCCAATCGAGCGAGTTGGCGATGGCGTTGATCAAGCGCCGCTCGCCGCGATGCAGACGCTGGCAACCGGTGACATCCAGCAGCAGACCATCCGGCGGATTGGGCGCGACGACAGGCGTGAATCTCCTCGCCCACGATGCGAGCGATTTCAGACGCAGCGCATCTCGCGCGGGATTGTGCTCTTCAACACTCACGCCATCGATCGGCAGCAAGGCGCAGGCATGTGCCAGACTCATGCCGCGCACAACGCCGGCGGCGGCCGCCTGCTCGCAGCAGTAAGCGATGTGCTGCTGATTGCCTTTGGTTGCGATGAGGAGGATGGCAGGGGACGTCGATTTTGGATTTTGGATTTCGGATTTTGGATTGCGTACTGCCCCTTCTCCCTCAGCCGACGAAGGTCGTGCGGATTGCGGCGTTGACCCTCGCCTCTCTTGCCGGCGAACCAGATCGATGGACCACATCGGCAACCAGACGCACACAACCCGGCATGACATACTCCACCTCCCAGGCGCCTCCACAGGTTCCTCCTGCTGTGGAAAGAGCCTGCACACCGCTGCGTCCTTGAAGTTGCTTGCAGCGAAGAAGTTCGACGATCCATCGTGGCGCAAAGGAAGACGAAGGCGTGCGACACACGCGCCAGCGCGTCGCCGCCGCCGACAATTCCGCCCACTCACATGACGGCCTGGCCAGCAACCCCAGGGCTCGTCCACGCTCGGCCGCCAGTTGCAGGCGGCGCGACTCGGCCATCTTCAGTTTCGACCCGTCGGCAATGACGACGCTTGTCGCCGGCGAGCGCAGCGACAGATCGATGGCCCAGAGGCGTGAGGCGTCATCGGGCGGATCAATGAACAGCGAGCGGGAGAGCAGCGAATGCTGGATTGGAGAGGAATTCACCACGGAGAACACGGAGGGGACAGAGGAAGGTGCGAAAGGAATCGAAGCAAATCCGAGTCGCCGCGAAGGATGCGTCGATTGGTGCGTGCCCTTCAAAAATCCAAAATCCAAATCACAGATCCTCCGTGGCGGAATCCAAAATGCGTTCTCCGTGTCCTCCGTGGTGAAACTCCTGAGCGCTCGCGCCTGCGGCCAGACGCGGCGGCCGATCCAGATGATCAGACCGGACGAATTGACGCCGTCATTGGCCTCAATCGCCCGCCACGCCAGGTGAATGAACAGGCTGTGCGGCGGAACCCAGCGGCGGCGAGAAACCGGCGATGAGGTATGGTCTCCGCACAGCCACTCATGCACCGCGCCTCGCTGCAAACCACCCAGGCCGACGTGCGCCAAGGCATCGCTGTCGAGAGCGCGAGGTGAAGCCGGCGCGAGCGCGCGATCGATCGCATCCCAGCCGGTGGCGATGAACGCCGATCGATCGGCGACTCCCTCATGAGGTCCCCCGTCAGAGCTGTGGGCGAACGGCGCAGCGCGGGCCGCGAGCATCGCGCCGAGTTGCCGCACAATATCGCGCGGGCATCCCTGCCTCCGGCCGTGCGCCGGCAGCGTCCATCGGACAGCCCCCCCATGAAGGCTGGCTCGGGCATGGATGGACATGTCCAAGTATGATAGGTATTTGTTAGGGTTACGACAAGGGCGATTTTCCGGCGAAAACAACGCCTCCGCAACCCTCCTGGCTCAACGAATCACTTCTTTTTCTTTGCCGCCTGCGCGCCGAGGTACTTCGCAATATCAAAATCCACGAAGTCGGCATGGTGGAAGATGATCGACTCGATCGAGCGCTGCACCTTGTCGCCTTCGTGGCTGTGCGTGGCGACGATGTGCATGATTTCGGCCGGGATGCCGTGCT
>DATKJG010000350.1:0-4760 GCA_035543215.1 Phycisphaerales bacterium
GAGATCCTCGCCATGACCGATTTCCTCAATGAACGCCCGGGCTGGTCCCAGGCGATCAGCGATCCCGGCCGCAAGGTTCACCCGGCGCTCGGTCGCAATCGATGCGTGACCGATCCCTACGAGCCCGGCTCGACGTTCAAGCCCTTCATCTGGTCAGTCGCGACCGAGATGGGCAAGGCCAGGCCGGACGAAACGCTGCCTACACCTGAATCGACCGGCTGGCGCACGCCGTACGGACGTCTGATTCGCGATACGCACTACTACGGCCCGTCGACGTGGCGCATGGTGCTGGTGAAATCGATGAATACCGGCATGGCCATCGTCGCCGAGCGCATGAGCCACCGCGAAATGCAAGGCGCCGTCAGCCGCTTTGGCTTCGGGGCCAGGACCAACTGCGGACTCAAGGGTGAGACGACGGGCATCGTCACCACGCCGCGTCAATGGACCAAGTACACGCAGAGTTCGGTGAGCTTCGGGCACGAGATCGCCATCACGCCGCTGCAGATGGTGCGTGCCTTCAGCGTCTTCGCGCGGGCCGACGGCACGATCCCCAACCTGCGCATCACCGCCTACGACGCGCTGGAGGAACGGCAACTGCTTGAGGAGGGCCAGCCGCCGAAGATGCTTCGCCGAGTACTCAAGCCCGAGGTCGTTGCCATCGCGCGCGAGGCGATGAAAGGCGTGATGGAGGAAGGCACCGGCCGGGCCGCCCAGAGCGAGAAGTACACGATGTTCAGCAAGTCGGGCACGGCCCAGTTGCCGCGCAAGGATCGCAAGGGTTACTACGAGGACCGTTACGTCGCGAGTTTCATCGCGGGTGCGCCCTACGAGGATCCGAGGATCGTCGTGCTGTGTGTGATCGATGATCCCGACCGTTCCAAGGGGCACTTCGGCGGCGCGATCGCGGGGCCGGTCGTGCGCGATGTGGTTGATCAGACGCTCGAATACCTCGGCGTCTCGCGCGACATCGAGCCCAAGGAAGACGCGAAGAAGGACACCCTCGCCAAGGCAGACTGAACGATTGAGTCACGGATTGACGTCGTTCGCTTCAGCGATCAGCCCGTCCGTCCGTACTGCTCCAGGTCGTACTGCTTGATCTTCTTGTAAAGCGTGGTGCGGTTGATATCCAGCGCCTCGGCAGTCTTCTGCCGATTCCACGCGTTCGCTTCGAGCGCCGCGAGGATGATCTGCTTCTCCGGTTCCTCAAGCGCCTTGGCGAGCGGCAGACCGAGGTATGGCGTGCCGCTGTCCGTTGATCGAGCGACGTTCGCGGGAACGATCGGTTGCGCGCCCATCACCTGCGGAGGCAGATCATCGACGCCGATGCGATTGTTGCGCGTCAGCACCACCGCGCGCTCAATGATGTTCTCGAGTTCCCGCACGTTGCCGGGGAAACCGTACGCCCGCAAGGCCTCAATCGCCTCGGGGCTGAAGCCGACGACGTGCCGATTGAGATCCTTCGATTTCTCGTTCAGGAAATGCTCGGCCAGAATGGGAATGTCGCTGATGCGGTCCCGCAGCGGCGGCAAGTGGATCGTCACCACGTTGATGCGGTAGTACAGATCCTGGCGGAACTCGCCTCGCACCACCAGCGCCTCCAGCGGTTGATTGCTGGCGAGAATCACGCGCACATCCACCTCGACCGGCTTGCTGGAACCCACGGGCTCGAAGGTTCGCTCCTGCAGCACGCGCAGCAACTTCAACGGCATCGCGGGCGAGGCGCTGTTGATCTCGTCCAGGAACAGTGTGCCGGTGTGCGCTGCAAGAAAGCGACCGGGCTTGTCGGCGTGCGCGCCGGTGAACGCGCCCTTGACATGCCCGAACAGTTCCGATTCCAGCAGTGTCTCGGGAATCGAGCCGCATGAGATCTCGATGAAGGGGCGATCCTTTCGAGGCGAGTTGCGGTGAATCGCCCGGGCAATCAGGCTCTTGCCCGTGCCTGATTCACCCGTCATCAGGACCGTGACCCTGCTGGGCGCGACCGCGGCGATCGTGTCGTACAGGCGGCGCATGCGCGGGTCGTCGCCGATGATGTTCTCGAGCCCCCAGCGGCGATCCAGTTGCTTGCGCAGACGCGAATTCTCCGACAGCAGCGCGTGCTGCCGTACCGCCTTCTCCACCGCGATCCGCAATTCATCATCGACCAGCGGCTTGGTCAGGTAGTCGATCGCGCCCATGCGCACGGCCCGGACCGCTGCCTCGATGGTGCCGTAGCCTGTGATCACGATCGACGCGATCTCCGGCGATTTCTCCCTGGCCCGGCGAACGAGTTCCATTCCACCCATGCCCGGCATCGAGACGTCGCAGATCAGCACCGTGATGGCGGGGTGCTCATCATCACCATCGCGTGTGATGCGATCGAGCGCCTCCTCTGCCGAGTGCGTCCATTGCGATGCGTAGCCGATGCCAGCCAGGTATTGCGCGATCGATTCGGCGACGATGGCGTCGTCATCGACGACCAGCACCGCTGGCGATGGCCATGAGGATGCGGGCGCCGCTTCGATCGTTCGCGACGCCGCCTCAGTCAACTTCAGTTTGCCCTTCTCGCGTTCACGCATGGCTCTGCAGGTTCGCAATCGGCACGCACACACGCAGGGTCGCGACATCGCCGGACGCAAGCAGTCCGAGTTCGCCCTCGAGTTCATTGACGATCTGCGATGACAGCGACAGCCCTATGCGATGACCGGCGGGCTTGCTGGCCGTCGGGCCGCTGATAGCGATGTTCAAGGCCCAGTTGTCGCGCTTGATCACCGTGGCGACGGTCGCTGGCGATGTATCGGAGCGGGCCTCGCACGCCTGCAGTGCATTGCGCAGGCCATTCATGAGCACCGGGCCGAGCGAGCTCGCCGGCAGATCTGCACAGTCATCGCCGATGTCGAATTGCAGTGTCGCGTTCGCCAACTGCGCGTGCGGGCGGAGCAGGTCCGCGAGGTCCGCGGACACTTGTTGCAAGGTTTGCCGGGAATCGAACATGGCCGTCACAGCGGCCCCCGCCGCTGGCGATTCCGCGGTTGCCTGCCGCATGGCCCGTTCCAGCAGCGCTGCCATGTGCTTCATGGCGGCCTGGGCCTTGCCCAACCCATCATCAATCGAGGGCGCCGTCGTTTTCGCGCCGTTCTGCTGCAGTGATGTCCGTGCCAGTCCCACGCAGCGCATCGAGCCGTCAAGCAGGGAATTCAATTCGTGCGCCAATTGCCGCAGTGATGGGCCAGGAGCCAGCGCGGTCGTCGCAGAACGTGTCGCAGCCGCCACCTTCGCATCCGCAACAGGCGTCTTCCTGCCGTGCTTTTTCGTGCGTGAGGTCTGATTCTTCGGCGACCGTGGCATGAGCGAGTTCATCGACGCCCATTTCCACTCGCTGAAGCCGCATGTTGCGTTTTCGCAACACCGTTCCCGGACTCCCCGGCACATTCGTAAGGGTCCGGTCGCGCGCTGGTCGTATTGCCCATTTTTACACGCGCAGAACGGCAACTGCTTGAAAACTCTGATCTTGCGGTTGCACTTGGCCGAACTCGCGGTAGGCTGTTTGGCTCAGCGGTTCTTCGAGAGTGACCCCGGAGGAGAGGTCATTCGCGAGAGCCGCTGTTCTTTTTGCGCGCGGCTCTGAGCCCCTCTAGCGATATGCCACCGGCCGATCAGAGAGGCCGGTCACTTCCTTGATCGCCGTCATCGCCGCGAAGCCCGCCACCGAAAACAGCGCCAGCCACACCGCTTGGGCGGGCATGTTCAGTGCCAGCAGCCATGCTGCGCCATAGACGCCTTCCCACATCGCGCTGTAGCGCTTGAGTTTTTCGGCAGCGGCCTTCCCTCGCACTCCCGTCGCCTTCCACCACGCAACGAACACGAATCCCACTGCCGCCATGATGGGATAAAGGGCCGCCAATGCCGCGCTGCTGTCAGGCCAGAGCCCTTCGCCGTGGCGTGCACCAGCCCAAATCAGCAGCGTCGTCAACGCCCCCCACCCTGCGAGTGACGCCCCGATCGACCGCGGCGACAGCACCGGCCGCTTGTCCTCCAGCCTGTGCACGATGGCCGCGATCACCATCGAATGCGTCATCACCAGCCACACCGGTAACGTGAACTCCAACTGGTAGTTGGGAATGAGCATGTGGGCCGCGTGGATCACCCCCACCGTCGTCAACCCGACCGCAGGGATGTACTTGCCCGTGGCGTTGTAGAACAGCACGATCGCTGCGGTGATCACCGCGACGATACCTGCCTCTTTGCCCATCGCCATGCTGCCGAGCATCGCGACGATCAGAGCGCCGACAGTGACAACGATCGCCTGCCCCAGGCGAATGCGCCCGGCGGGAATGGGGCGCTCAGGGCTGAATGCCGTGTCGTGCCGCACATCGAGGATGTCGTTGAGCGAAGCGCCATAGGCGAACAGGCCGATGGCGACCGTCGCGCCCGCGAACAGCGCCGCCGCCAGGTTCATGTCGTGAACCGGCAGGTACGCGTAGATCGAGTGCGAGTCGTGATACTTGGTGAGCAGGATGACGAACCAGACGTCGGCGACGGCGCCGAAGGCCATCGTCAAGCGCGTGAGTTGAATCGCGGTGATGATCCGCAGCAGCGAGCGGCGCACGCGCACATGGTAGCGAAACGCTGATTCCATCACGCTGCGCTCGTTGCTCATCGCGCTCGCCTGCTTTATCATCCGCCGCGAAGTGGATTGGACGCCTCACACACGGCCGAACGCTGCGGCGATGCGCCGTTTGCGCTCGCCGATCGCTGCCCGATCGCCGGCATGGATGCCC
>DATKJG010000351.1:0-3437 GCA_035543215.1 Phycisphaerales bacterium
CGCGATTCCAGTTTGAAGCAACTGCCACGCCCGCTGGAAGATCCACGGCGCGCGAATCGCACCGCGCGCGATCATGACGCCCGCGCAGCATGTGTGATCCATCATGCGCACCACATGCTCGGGCTCAGTGATATCGCCGTTGCCGATGATCGGAATCGACTTCACGGCGGCAACGACTTCGGCGATGCCGTCGAGATCGGCTTGGCCCTTGAACATCTGCTCAGTCGTGCGGCCATGCACCGTCACCGCGGCGATGCCGATGTTCTCCAGCTCGATGGCGAGGCGTGGTGCGACGATTCGACTGCGATCCCACCCCAGGCGCACCTTGGCTGTGACAGGCACGTCGCGATCGCGGACGGCCTGCACGATTCGCTCAGCCAGGCGCACCGTTGAATCCACATCGCACAGCAGCAGCGAGCCGCCGTTCTTCTTCGCGACCTTGTCCACCGGGCAGCCCATGTTGATGTCGATAATGACCGCGCCGTGATCGACGGCCCAGCGTGCCGCCTCGGGCAGCGGATCCTGCGCGTTGCCATAAAGTTGCATGCACAGGGGCTGATCAGCCGGGGCCGTGGCCGCCAGTTGCATGGCGCGCGGGTGACCTTTCAGAATCGAATGGCAGTTCAGGAGATCGGTCGAAGCCAGGCCGACCCCACCCAGTTCGCGGCACAGGATGCGGAAAGGCAGGTCGCAGTAGCCAGCCATGGGGGCCAGCAACAGGGGGGTGGGAAGTTGGACAGATCCAATTCGCAGGGTAAGACCTCTGGCCGGGTCTGACGAATCAACGTGTCACAAGGATATGGTCGCAGATTGGCGGCAACCGCGGCATTTCGCCAGCCGGATGGTTTGCGGGTATCCAGAGTGGGAATCGTTGCCAACGAGGCGCTCGGCCATCGCGCCCGTACTGAAGGGTTGTCACCATGCTGCATGCCGTCTCAGGTTCGAGTCGCAGGCCAGGCCATCGTCGGACATTAATCGCGATTGGCTTACTTTTGGCTGCAGCGGTCCCTGGTGGACAGGCAGTCGCGGGGCCGAGTGACCCGATTCGCAACGACGACCCCGAACAGCCGATCCCGCCCGACCAGGTCGAGAATCCGATCTATTACACCATGCCCGTCGGCAGCGCGGAGGATGTGGCTGGCGTTGTGCCCGAAGCGATCCTCCAGCAGTTCCTCAACGCGCATTCGTCGATGAACTATCCAGCGGCGATCGAGGCTGCGATGCGCCTGGTGGCGGCCGTGCCCGATCGGCCCATCGGCTACTACAACCTCGCGTGCGCGTTGGCGCGCATGCAGCGGATGGATGAGGCATTCGACGCGTTCCGAGACGCGATCGATCACGGTTGGCGCGATGTCGTGCACACCAACATCGACCCCGACTTGGCGACCATGCGCAGCGACGGCCGCTTCGCCGAGGTCATGCGAGACCTCCAGGCCAAGGTGCAGGCCGAGCGCGTCACCCCCACACCGCTTCGCGCCGATTCGTGGGAGACCATCGCGGCCGATCTCAGCCGCGATGTGCCGCCGCTGTTGGCCCGCTATCACGTGCCAGGCGCCGGCATTGCCCTGATCAACGGCGGCGAGGTGGTCTGGAGCGCCGCCTTCGGCGAGCGCGATGTGCGCGATGAGCAGTCGCTTTCGGTGGATGACCGCTTCCGTCTGCGATCGCCGCTGCATCTGCTGGCGATCGCCGCCTGTGCGCGCCTGGAGCAGGATCAGAAGCTGCGCTTGGCGCCGCTGATCGTCGATGCGGCCAACGAGTTCGTATTGCCGGCGGCGGTCGAGGCGCGCGGCGTTGCTGTGGGAGAGCGAGGCACGGCGCAGCCGGCCAACATTCGCGAGAGCCCTTCCGGACGTTCTCAGGGATCGCAGCGCGTCAATCACGATCGCGTGGCCAATGTTCGCAGCACGCTGCTGGGGTATTCGCGCAACTCGGTGTATGGCTTCCTGCGCCTGGCCATCGAGGAGGCGTCTGACGGCCCGTTCCCGCGATATTGCGAGGAAGCGATCTTCCCGTCGGCGGGCGTGCGGCAGACGACGTTCGCCGCGCCGCAGCAGCCGGCGCACAGTGTCGTCGGCCACAGCGCGCTGGGCACGCCGCTGCGTCCGAGCGTGCTGGAAGGCGAATTCGCGCCGGGCGGAAGCGTGTACATGACTGTGGGCGACCTCGCGCGGCTGATCGCAGCGGGACTGCCCGCCGACGGCGCCGCGACGGCATCGCACAATGCGATCTTCGATCCGCCGGAGGAGCAGCCGGGAGTGTTCGCCGCGGCGATCGAGATGGTGACGCAGGCCGATGAGGCCATGGCAGGCTCGCTGGGCATGGCCGTCAAGCGCGTGCAGACGCCCGACGGCGTGCGCATGCAGATGGACGAATCGTCCTCGGGCATTGTGCTGCTGACGCGCTGGCATCCGCAGACGCGCCGCGGGGTGGTGGTGCTGTGCAACGCGGTCACGGCCCGCGCCGCGGCCGAGCGCATCGCGCACATCGCGCTGGGCGGCGAATAGCACAAGACTGCTTTTGGTTTACGCCGCCATTGTCAGCGCCAGGCGCGTGAGATCATCGCACAGCAGGTGCGGATCGCTCGCGGCAACGGCCTTGCGAATCGACTGCAACAGCGGTGCAAGGACCTCGCTGCTGTCGCCCAGTTGCCAGAGCACGATCGCCCATTGTGCAAGCGATTCACTGTCGAGGGCTGCCCCGCTCCAGGCGGCGGCGAGCGCACGCACGCCGCGCTCAACGCTGCGCTCCAGCAGCAGGCATTCATCTTCGCGTTGATCGAACCCCCCACTCCATTCGATCAGACCTCGCAGCGCGACGGCGCTGGCGCCGATCTGTCCGGCGAACAAGCCATCGCGATGCTGCAGCCGCATCAGGCGATGCGCCAGTTCAGAGCCGTCCGGCACCGGCCAGTACGCCAGTTCGCAGATGCGTTGCAGGCCGAGGCCGATCGCCGCAACCTCAAGCGATTCAGGGGCGTGCAGCAGGGCCTGGGCCCGCCGGCTGTGACAGCGGCCGTTCGTCAGCAGGCGATCGACGAGCCGCCTGTAGTCCTCATTCGCGATGAAGCGGCCGATCTGGTTGGGCGAGAGCATCGAGATGACTCCAACGACACGCGGGTTCGCAAGGGTCCAATTGTTCGGTATAAGTTAGCATACCTGTTCGGCATCCGTCAAGTAGATTGTTTGGTTTATTTTCGGATACATGCTTGGTGCCAATTGGAGGCCGGTTTGCGGGCCTGCCGACCCCGCCAGCAGCCGTCGGACTGCTGATCTGAAACCTCCAGCCCGCTTTCCAAACGATTAAGGCAGGATTGGCGCTTGTTTGCCAGTCGATCTCGCTCCCACCAGACTGTCACGACTCATGATGACCTACGCCCCCCAGCCGTCCACTTCGTTCGACTACCTGCCCGCCCGGCGCAGCAACGTGCTTGGCAT
>DATKJG010000352.1:0-7073 GCA_035543215.1 Phycisphaerales bacterium
GAGCAACCGCGAGCTCCAGGCGGTCTACGAGGAGTTGGATATTGCTCAGGCTGATCTCGTACAGGCCGGTCTGTTGCGCAATCCCGTTTTCAGCGGCGAGATTCGTTGGTCCAGCGACGGCGGACCGGGGATCGTCATCGACGTGGCGCAGGATTTCGTAAGTGTGCTGCTGGCGCCGCTGCGCAAGGCTCGCGCGCAGGCGGCATTCGAGTCAGCGAAGCAGCGCGTGACTGCCGCTGTGCTCGATCTCGTAGGCCAGACTCGCGAGGCGTTCTACGACCTGCAGGCGTCGGAACAATTGCTGGAAATGCGGCGCAGCGTTGTTGAAGCGACAGCCGCCTCGCGCGAACTGGCCGAGCGCCTTCGTGCCGCCGGCAACAATCGCGAACTGGATGTCGCCAACGAGCGTGCTCTGCATGAGCAGTCGAACCTCGATCTAGCGGCGGCTGAGGCAGACGCGATCGCGAGGCGCGAGCGCATGAATGAACTCATGGGACTGTGGGGCGATGACGCGAGCGCGTGGCACATCACCGCGCGAATGCCGGGAATCCCAGACGCAGAGAGCGACGCGACCGGGCTGGAGCGGGGGGCTGTCGAGCGCAGTCTCGCTCTCACTGTCGCCAGAGGTGAAGTCGAAATCGCGGCCCGCGAACTGGGCATCGTCAAGCCCCTCGGTTCCATCGATCAGGCCGAGATCGGCATCGCAGCCGAGCGCGAAACCGAAGGCGACTGGAGCCTCGGCCCGTCGCTGACGCTGCCGATCCCATTGTTCGATCAGGGTCAGGCGGCGATCGGCGCGGCTGGGGCGCGATTGCGGCAGGCACGCGAGCGCTACTTCGCAGCCGCCGTGCGAGTGCGCGCAGAGGCGCGGGCGGCCTATGCAGCGGCGACGGCCGCACGCGACAGGGCTCTGTACTTCGAACGTGTCATGCTGCCGCTGCGCCAGACGATCGTGGATGAGACGCTGCTGCAATACAACGCCATGCAGGTTGGCGCGTTCCAGTTGCTCATGGCCAAGCGCGATCAGATCGAAACCGGCGCGCAATACGTCGCGGCCCTGCGCGATTATTGGCTGGCGCGCTCTCGCCTCGATCACATCCTCGCCGGCGGATCATCGCGCGGCATGCTCCATGCGGCCTTGAATCAGTCGATGACTGCGGGGATCGGAAGCAGCCGCAATGGAGGTCACTGATGAACACATTCAACCGTCACATCACGGCGCGGATCGCCCCAGGTGTACTGTCGCGCCGCCAGGTTTTGCATATGGGCGCAGCGTCGGCGGGCGGGGCGCTTCTTGCGAGAGCGTCCGCCCAGCCTCCGCCACAGTCGCGGCCCGCGGAGCCGGAGAGGGAATCCTCGTTCAAGGAGGACAATCCGTCTCGCACCAACGCGCCCACGCCACAGACGCCTCAGCCGCCCGGCGAGCCCGGCCGCGACTACACGCCCGTCGTCGTCCCCAATGGCTGGACGCTGCCCTACAAAGTCGTCGATGGCGTGAAGGTCTTTCACCTTGTCGCTGAGGAAGTGCAGCACGAGTTCGCGCCAGGTCTCGTGGCCAACTGCTGGGGTTACAACGGCAGCGTACATGGGCCGGTGATCGAAGCCGTCGAAGGCGATCGCGTGCGGATCTTCGTCACCAATCGCCTTGCCGCAGCCACGACCGTGCACTGGCACGGCGTGCTGGTGCCATCCGGCATGGACGGCGTGGGCGGGCTCACCCAACGCGCCATCCGGCCCGGCGAGACGTTCCTCTATGAGTTCACGCTGCGTCAGCACGGGACGGTCATGTATCACAGCCATCACGATGAGATGACACAGATGGGCATGGGCCTCACCGGCCTGATTGTGATTCACCCGCGCCATCCCGTCGGCCCGCGCCCTGATCGGGACTTCGCCATCCTGCTGCACGAATGGAAGGTCGAAGTCGGCGCTGCGCGGCCCGATCCCAATGAGATGACCGATTTCAACGTGCTCACCATGAACGCTAAGTCCTTTCCCGGCACCCAGCCGCTGATCGTCAAGCAGGGCGAGCGCGTCAAGATTCGCATCGGCAACCTGTCGGCAATGGATCACCATCCGATTCACATCCACGGCTACTACTTCCGGATCACCGAAACCGACGGCGGGCAGATTCCCGAGGCCGGCCAGTGGCCCGAGACCATGGTGCTGGTGCCGGTGGGTTCGACGCGCACCGTCGAGTTCATCGCCGACAATCCCGGCGACTGGGCTCTGCATTGCCACATGACTCATCACGTGATGAATCAGATGGGCCACAACATCCCCAACATGATCGGCATGGATCCGCGCGGCTACGACGAGCAGGTGCGCCGCCTCCTGCCTGATTACATGACCATGGGGCAGACCGGCATGGGAGGCATGACCGAAATGGGAATGCCGATGCCAGCCAACTCCATTGCGATGGTCGGCGGCGTCGGGCCGTACGACGAGATCACCATGGGCGGCATGTTCACGATCGTGAAGGTGCGCGAGAACCTGACGAACTACGACGAGGACCCCGGCTGGTATCAGCCGCCGCTCGGCACGCTGGCCGATCTCGCGCAGGCCGAGGCCATGCGCGCCAACGGCATCGCCGCCGACAGTTCGGGCGAGCCACGCGCGCCAGAATCGGCGCGTCGTTCCTGGCGCCAGGCGCCGGGTAAGACCGGCGCACCCAGCCATACTGGCCACGTCGGACATGGTTGATCGATGGGCGTTGTTACCATCGCGATACGAGGCCACCACCATGAACAGTCATTTCCATGCTCGTTTCATCGCCCTCGGATTCGCTCTGCTCATGGCGACCGCCGCGCCTGCTCAGGTAACTCAGCAGCAACCGGCGGTTGCATCCGTCTCCGCGCCGACCGTCCGCATCATGCGCCTGCCAGCAGGGGGCGTGCAGCCGGAGATCGTCAGCGACGGCGCGGGCAACGTGTATGTGGTGTACTTCACCGGCGACGCCAAGGCCGGCAATCTCATGTACATGAAGTCGAGTGACGGTGGGGCGACATTCTCCACGCCGATCCGCGTCAACTCCATCGACAGCAGCGCGCTGGCTGTCGGCAGCGTACGCGGCTCGCAACTGGCCCTTGGGCGCGGCGGGCGAATTCATGTCGTGTGGAACGCCTCGGGCGCCGTCACGATGCGCGACCCTCAGGACAAAAGCAGAAGCGAAACACCGCTGCTCTACACACGGCTCAGCGATGACGGCTCGGCCTTCGAGCCGGAGCGCAACATCATCGGATCACATTTCGGCCTCGATGGCGGCGCGGCAGTCGCAGCCGATCGCAACGGGCGCGTGTATGTCGCTTGGCATGCTCCGGCCAATGCGAACAGCCACGGCGAGCAGGATCGGCGCGTGTGGATGGCCGCCTCGACCGACGACGGCACGACGTTCGGCGCCGAGAAGGCGATCGACGTGCAGAGCCGCGGATGCTGCGCCTGCTGCGGGCTCACGGCGTTCTGCTCGCCCGGCGAGAGGGGCGATGTACACGTGCTCTATCGCACGGCTGAGCAGGTCGTGCATCGCGATATGCACCTGCTGATTTCGCGCGATGGCGGCGCGACGTTCTCGCAGACAGCCGTCGATCCATGGGAAGCCGGCCAGTGCGTCATGAGTACCGCAGCGTTCGTCGCGGACGAGTCGAAGTCGTCAGGCGTTTGGGCGGCGTGGGAGACGCGCGGCACGGCGCGCTTGGCGCGTCTCCCCGCGTCGGACGATGACGCCGCCAAGGCGCTGGCGATCATCAAGCCTGCCGGTCAAGGCGATAACGCCAAGCATCCGGTGCTTGCGGTCAACGATCGAGGCGAGATGCTCATGGCATGGACCGAAGGCACGGCCTGGGCCAGAGGTGGCAGCGTTGCATGGCAGATCTACGACCGCAATGGCAAGGTGATGCTGGAGAAGCCCGGCAGGTCCGCCGACCTGCCGGTGTGGGGACTCGTCGCAGCCTTCGAAGCGCCCGAAGGCGGCTTTGTGATCGTGTACTGAAATCGCCCTCGCGCATGCGCAGGCTCAGCCGCAAGCGGCTGCCGAACGTGGCCCCACGTCGAATGAATGTGGAAACTGGGGATCAGGGATTTGAACCCCGACTAAGTGGTTCAGAGCCACTCGTGCTACCGTTACACCAATCCCCAAATTGGCTGACTGCGGCGGGATTGTATATCGGCGAGTGAGCCGATCAACTGTGACTCATGCCCGATTCATTGGCACTCGAATGGCTGCCGGGGCGGCACGCAATATGCCGGCTCAGACCGGACGCCGCCGCGCAGCAAGCGCCGTGGCTGGCCCGCGCGTTGCACTTGCCGATGGATGAGACCGGGGGGCGGCTGCTGTCAATCACGCGCACCGAGCGCGAGGTTTCGGTGGTGATCGAGGAATCGCTGCTGCCGGCCGAGACGGAGATCGGTCCTTCGATGCCGATTCAACGGGGCTTCGCCGCCATGCGCATCGCCGGCACGCTGGACTTCAGCCTCGTGGGCGTCCTCTCGAAACTCACAGGCGCGCTGGCCGCCGCCAACGTCAGCGTCTTCGTGCTTTCGACGTACGACACCGACATACTTCTGGTGCGCGAAAGCGATCGCGACCGCGCCACGAGCGCGCTTGCAGGCATCGCGCGCAGGAGCACCCCGTGACAACTCCGCTGCGGTTGGATTTCAGACTCGTGCCGCGCGCCGTTCCATCACGCATTCAGCGATCTGCACGGCATCCAGCGCCGCGCCCTTGCGCAACTGATCGCCGCTGACGAACAGGTTCAGGCCCATGCCCGGCGGCTGGCTGTAGTCGGCTCGTATGCGGCCAACCAGCACATCATCTCCGCCACTGGCGTCGATCGGCTCGGGGAACTTGTTCTTCGCGCGGTCATCCACGATGCGTACGCCCGGCGCGCTGCTGAGGATCTCCCGGGCGTCATCCTCGCTCAGTGGCTTGCGGAACGTGAGGTTGATCGACTCGGAATGAGCCCGCAGCACGGGCACGCGCACACACGTAGCGGTGATCGCCACTGAATCATCGCCCCAGATCTTGTGCGTCTCCTTGACCATCTTGGTCTCTTCGAGGTTGTAGCCATCCTCGCCCATCGCCGAGTTGTGGCTGAAGACGTTGAACAGGCACGGCCGGCCGAAGATCGGCGTCTGCAGCGGCTTGCCCGCAGCGTAGTCGCGCGCCTGCTGTTCGAGTTCCGCCATCGCCGCCGCGCCCGCGCCGCTGATCGCCTGGTAGGTGCTGACGACCATGCGCTCGATGCCGACCGCATCGTACAGCGGCGTCACGGCCATCAAGGCGATGATTGTCGAGCAGTTGGGCACGGCGATGATGGCCGGGCCGTCAAGATCCTCCAGCACATCCTCATTGATCTCGGGAATCACCAGCGGCACGCCGTCGGTCATGCGGAAGGCTGACGAGTTGTCGACGACCATGCAGCCGCGCTTGACGGCATCCGGCGCGAACTGGCGGCTGATCGAAGCGCCTGCGCTGAACAGCGCGAGATCGCAGCCATCGAACACTTGAGCTGTGAGTTCCTGAACGGCGAACTCGCGCTCGCCGCAGCGCATGGTCTTGCCCGCCGAGCGCGATGAGGCCAGCAGGCGAAGATCGCGGAACGGGAACCTTCGCTGGGCGAGGATGGACAGGAATTCCTGTCCAACGGCGCCGGTGGCGCCGACAATGGCAATGACGGGATCGGTTGACGGCATGAGTATCGAGCGGTGTCGGAGTGCAAAAAGCGACGCGAAGGCCAGCCACGTCAGCAAAGCAAGGGAGGCAGTCAATCTCGCCGGCGGAAGCCGCGATGGTAGGCGTTTGGGCCGCGATTATCCGCCTTTTTCAGTCCCAAAACCTCTGCAGCGAGTCTCGCCGGCGACTGTAGAAGCAACTGGCTGCTTTTGGCCGCTTACACCCATCGAGCCACATATTGTGATCGGCCAATGGGGCCGGTAATCTGATTCGTTCACGTGTTTCCCTGGGGGGCGTTCGCTGCGAACCCCCGATCGATCAACAAGACAGGAGTGAAGTGCTCATGACCATGCGAGGCCGTCTCGGCACCAAGTCGATGTTTGTCGCCACCGCGCTTGCCGGCGCGATCGCGACAGTTGCAATCGCACAAGAGACTCCCCCCCAGCCGCCGGCCGGCGGCGGGCAGGGCGGTCCCGGCGGCGGCGGCCGCGGCCCGGGAGGTGGCGATGGCGGTCCCCAGATGGTGGTGATGGAAGGCACCAACCAGAAGTACCGCCTCGACTTCTACGCGCAGATCAGCAACGTGTTCAACTACGTGAACTACGGCACATTCATCGGGAACCAGCTCTCGCCCTTCTTCGGCTCGGCTACCAATGCGGGGCCCGCTCGCCGCATGGAGCTTGGCTTCTCGCTCGGCTTCTGATGCCTCGCTGTGAGGCTTCAGGCCTCAGGCTTCAGGCTTCAGACTTGAAGAAGCCCTTGTCCCGCCACAACGTCTGTGGCAGCGTGACGGGTGCTTTCTTTCAGACCTGAAGCCTGAAGCCTGAAGCCTGGAGCCTGAAGCCTTTCATGATCTCAGCCATCGTCATCGGTGCCGGCGTCGTCGGCGCGACCATCGCCTGGGAGCTCGCGGCCGCGGGCGTTCGCGTCACGCTCCTCGACGCACGCACGCCGGGGGATGGTGCGACTCGCGCCTCCGCTGGCGTCCTCTGTCCCTACATTGAGGGCCACCCGGCTTCGCCGCTGCGCGATCTCGGCCGCGAGAGTCTCGACTTATACGACGAGTTCATCGTCCGCCTCCGTCGCGAGAGCGGCCGCGACATCGTCTACGAACGCTCTGGAACGCTCGAAGTGGCGTTGAACGCCGAGCAGGCGGACCGGCTCGCGGCGGCGTCTGCGGCGCTCTGGAAGGAAGGTGTCGAGGCGCGCTGGATGCCGGCCGCGGTCATTCCCGATCTCGAGCCAAACGTCTCGCGTGACGCGGCTGGCGGACTGTTCATCCCGATCCATGGCTACGTCGGCGCAATGGCGCTGACGCAGGCCGCGGTGGCGGCCGCGTTGCGGCACGGCGCCACACTGGTCGCGGACGCGGGTGTCATCGAGATTGGGCCCACCCCTGGAG
>DATKJG010000353.1:0-6259 GCA_035543215.1 Phycisphaerales bacterium
GCCCCACGGCGGGCCTTCCTCGTTTTCAGCCGGGGTCGACAGCTCAGCATGCCCCGGTTAACGTTGGGCACCCCATCCGTTTATCCCGAATGCTGCAGATCATCCAGGACGAAGTCGTCGCCTGCCGGCGCTGCCCCCGTCTGGTGGAATGGCGCGAGCGCATCGGCGTCGAGCGGCGCGCCGCGTTCCGCGACCAGAGCTACTGGGCGCGTCCGGTGCCCGCCTGGGGCGACCCCGGCGCGTCGTTGATGATCCTGGGGCTGGCGCCGGCGGCGCACGGCGCCAACCGCACCGGGCGCATGTTCACCGGCGACCGCAGCGGCGACTTCCTCTACGCCGCGCTGCACCGCGCCGGACTTGCGAATCAGCCGACATCCGTCAGCCGCGATGACGGCCTGAAGTTGCGCGGCGTGTACATTTCCGCCGCCTTGCGCTGTGCGCCGCCCGCCAACAAGCCCACGCCGCGGCAACTCGACAATTGCCGGCCATACCTGGTCGACGAGTTGCGCCTGCTGCAGCCGCACGCCATCGTCTGCCTTGGCTCAATCGCGTGGAATGCGGCGCTCGCGTCCGTGAACGCGCGCGGCTTCGCGCTTCCAAGGCCGCGGCCGAAATTCGGCCACGCCGCTGAAGTGAACATCGGCGAGACGACGCTCCTGGGCTGCTACCACGTCAGCCAGCAGAACACCTTCACCGGCCGGTTGACGCCGGCGATGCTCGACGGCGTATTGCGGCGGGCCATCGCGCTGTCGAGCGAAACCAGTAGAATCGCGCGCCATGTCTGAGGATGAAGGAGCGCTGCTGGTCTTCTCGCTGATCGTCGCCGCGATCACGTGGTGCCGATGGTGGTTCCTCGTCATGACGCGGGCGCCGCTGGGAGCGGGGCTGGGCATCCGCGCGGCGCTCGCGGTCGCGCCGATTGCGTGCATGCTGGCGCTGCTGTGCATTCTCAAGTTCTTCGCGGCCAGCGATGTGCGCGATGATGGCCGCTATCTCGCGCTGTACACAATCGCGGGCGCGGCATGGGTGGGATTGACGCACGGGTTGATCGGCTCGATGGGCGTCAGCCTGCGCGATGACTCGCTGGAGCGCCGCAATCCCGCAGCGACGACGCTGATCATCGCGGCTTTGCTGGCGTTCACTCTGTGCTTTGCCGGCGCGAACATCGGCGATGGCCCGGGCTGGTGGGTGGTGATCTTCAGCGCTGCTCTCTCGACAGGAACACTCGCGATCCTGTGGGCGACGGTGCAGCGCGCCACGGCGCTGGCCGATGCCGTCACTATTGAGCGCAACATGAACGATGCCTGGCGCGCCGGTGCGTTTCTGATCGCGTCTGGCCTCATTCTCGGTCGCAGTGTCGCCGGCACGTGGATCAGTGCGCTGGAGACGATCAAGGATTTCGTCGCCATGGCCTGGCCCGCGTTTGTTCTCACGATCGCTGAACTTGTCGTCGGCTCGCTGCGCAACAACGATCGCGTCGCGGCAGTCCGCGGCGGGTCACTGTCAGGCGTGCTCATCGGTCTTGCGTATCTCGCCGCTGCCATCGGGTATGTCATTTATCTGGGTTGGTGGACATGAGCGTTCCTTGGCTGCCTTCGCACGCGGTCGACGTCAAGGCGTTCGCGGCGATCCGCCGGCGCACCATCTTCGAATGCTGCAAGTGGGATCCGCAGGTCGAGGACGTCTCGGTCCTCGCCGACACGCCGCTGCTGCTGTGCCGCCCGGCGTGGCGCGAGTTGGCATCGCTGGCGGAGGCGCTTGACCGCGAGACGCTCGCCGCCGAAGCAGAACTGCGGCAACGACCCGAACTGCATCGGCGGCTCGTGCTTCCGGCGCGACTTTGCGCAGCCTTGTCGCGGAGCGCGGAGGTACCTGTTTGGCCGCGCGTGCATCGCTATGACTTTCATTTCACGGATGAGGGTTGGCGCATCTCCGAGGTGAACTCGGATGTGCCGGGCGGATTCATCGAGTCCGCAGGATTCACATCGCTCGTCGCCGGTGCCGTCGCGGACTTCGAAACGTGCGGTGATCCTGCCGCCGCGCTTATCGATGCGATTCAATCGCTCGTTCCCGACCGGGACGCTCCGATTGGAATGATCCACGCGACCGCTTACAGCGATGACCGGCAGGTCATGGTGTACCTGTCTCGGCGTGTTGCGCAAGTCGGTCTGCGCGCCGTTCTCGCCGGGCCCGATCACCTCGACTGGCGCTACGGAAGGGCGCACATCGGCGGCGAGCGGCTGGGCGCGATCGTGCGATTCTTCCCCGCAGAGTGGCTGCCGAACCTGCCGCGGCTCACACACTGGCAGAATCTGGTTGGCGGCAGCCGGACGCCGATTCTCAATCCAGCAAGCGCGCTGCTGACTCAGAGCAAACGGTTTCCACTCACATGGCCTCGGCTGCGAACACCTATGGATACTTGGCGATTGCTCTTGCCGGAGACGCGGGCCTTGACGTGGCGCGATCGGCAGCGACTCGATCCGCAATGGGTGTACAAGCCTTCTCTCGGCCGCGTTGGCGATGGCGTGGGAATCGCTGGCGCGACCAGCGACCGATCATGGCGCGACATCCGCCGCGGCACGCGCTGGCATCCGCAACATTGGATCGCGCAGCGACGATTCAACGCGGTTCCGATCTCCACGCCGCACGGCCAGCGCTATCCCTCGCTTGGAGTCTTCGTCGTGGGGGGGCGCGCCTGCGGTGTGTACGGTCGGATGTCGCCGCGACCATTGATTGATCACCGCGCGATGGATGTCGCAGTGCTGGTCGAACGCGAGATCCAGCCGATCGCCGCGACATCCGTCCGCACACGCTTGGACGAAAGGGAGATGGCCCATGCATGACCTGTACGAGATCTGGGCTCCGCCGGGCGGCCGCTGGTCGCCGTGGGTCAAGCCGATTCTCTTCCTGCATCTCGAAGGCCCGGATGAACCCGCGCCCAGCCTGACGCAGATGGACGTCTCGTGGGTTCGAAGTGCCAGCGAAGGCGCAGCCGTGGTAGTCGATCTGCCCGGCGCGGCAGCCATCGCGTGCGCGATGGAACTGGCGCGCATGGGCTTCCGTCCCGTGCCGCTGTACAACACGCACGCCAATCCCGCCGGCGCGGTTGACATGAAGCCGATCCTCAGCGCGATGCGGGCCGCGACCGCCGAGTTGCAGCAACTGGCCCCGTCGCTAGAGGCCCCGCCGGCATTCATACTCGACGCCAATCGCCTTGCTCCGAACGCGCCGCTCAAGCCATTGGTGTACGACAATCGCTGGCTGGTGTTTCCCCAGGATTTCCCCTCCGGCTCCTTCCTGCAGGCAAGCGGCATCACGCGCGTGGTCGTCGTGCAATCGCAGGCCGGCCAACCCAGCGAGGATCTCCGCCACGTGCTGCTCCGCTGGCAGGAGGCGGGGATCGCGGTGCACATCAAGCGCGCGGACGATGCCTCGCCGGTCGAAGCCATTGAGATTCGCAAGCCGTCGCGTTTCCGTTCGGTGTGGCACCGCTGGCTGGCCTTGGCCGGATTCCGGCGGAATGCAGCGGGTGGTTTCGGGTCGATCATTCCTGAACCCAGCAGCGGTGGCGCGGGCTTCGCCTGATTCCGCAGCACCCAGGCATTGCTACACTGGAACCCGCGAATCGCTCATTCGCCGCTTGCCGCTCGCCACCGACCTCCCGCCCGCATGCGAATCTTCATCACTGGCGCGACCGGCCTCATCGGCCGGCGATTCGTGCTTGATCGCCTGGAGCGAGGCGACCAGGTGGTGCTGCTCTCGCGCGATGCTGCGCAGGCCCGCCGGCTCTTCGCCGCCGACGCCAACCGCAACATCACAGTCATCGCCGGCAATGTCGCCGCGCCAGGCCCGTGGCAATCGTCGGTCGCGGGCTGCGATGCGGTCGTGCATTTGGCCGGAGCAGGCCTGGCTGATCATCGATGGACCAGGTCCTACAAGCAGACGATCGTCTCCAGCCGTGTTGACAGCACGCATCAGATCGTCAGCGCCATGGAAATGGCGACGGCCTCGCAGGGCAGTGTTCGGCGTCCGCGAATCCTGCTCAACGCTTCCGCCGTCGGGTACTACGGCAATACCGGCGATCGCGAGATCGATGAGACCGCGCCGCCCGGGACATCGTCCGATTTCCTCGCGAACCTTTGCGTGCAGTGGGAGAAGCAGGCGGCGCAGGCCCGCGCCCTTGGCGCGCGCGTGGTGCTGCTGCGCACCGGTATCGTGCTGGATGAGCGCGGCGGCGCGCTGCCGAGCCTCATGCGGCCGTTCTCGTTCCTCGCGGGCGGCCCACTGGGCAACGGCAAGCAGTGGATGCCATGGATTCACTGGCGCGACCTCATCGGCATCATCGACCTGGCGCTCGAGGAAGGCGATCTCGACGGCCCGATCAACGCCGTCTCACCCAATCCCGTGCGCGCACGCGACATGGCCCGCGCCATCGCCCGCATCATGGGCAAGCCGTCCTGGCTGCCCATGCCGCGTATCGCGCTGCGCGCGCTCCTTGGCGAGTTCGGGAACTACCTCACCGTCGGCAGCAAGGGCCTGCCGCGCGCGGCACAGAAGCGCGGCTACGTGTTTCTCTATCAGGAACTGCCTCGCGCCCTGGCGGCGCTGCTGCTGCGCGATGAAACATCCGAGCCCACCGAACCGGTCGCCGTGTCAGTCAGCAGCGGCGTGATGCGCATGAACAGCGGCCCCGCGCCGCTTACCGCAGTCGGTCCCCTCGCGCTGATGACCGAGGAACGCCGCCTCCCACAGAAGCCGATCAAGTTGCTGGCGATCGATGTGGACGGCACGCTTCTGCGCAGCGATGCGAGCCTGCCGCAGGGCGTGATCCAGGCCTGCCGCTCCGCCGAGCGGGCCGGCTGCGTGGTCATTCTCGCCACCGCCCGCGCGCCGCGCGGCACGCGCACGGTGCTGCAGACTCTCGACATCACCAGCCCCGTCATCAACTACAACGGCGCGGTGATCTGGAATCCCATCGACGACAAGCCGCAGTATCACGAGCCGCTCTCGGGTGAGATCGCCCGCCAGATCGTCGAGGCAGCCCGCGCGCTGTACCCGGAGGTCATGGTCGCGATCGAGGCTCTCGATCACTGGTGCACCGATCGCGTGGATGGCCGGTGGGCCTCGGCCGATGGCAAGCCGGCCCAGCCGGATTTCCTGGGCGATCTTGATGAAGCGCTCTCGCGGCCCGTGACAAAGCTGAACCTGATGGGCGAGCCCGATCTCCTCAAACCGGTGCTGGAGATGGTCACCGAGCGATTCTGGAAGCCCAAGCAGGTGGCGGTGTTCCTCAGCGATCCCTCATTGATCCAGATCACGCACCCGATGGTGGACAAGGCCATTGCGCTGCAGCGCATCGCGCGCAAGATGAACATTCAGCGCGAGGAGGTCATGGCCATCGGCGATGCCAGCAACGACATGGGCATGATCGAATGGGCAGGCTTCGGCGTGGCGGTGGCCAACGCCTACCCGATGGTGCGCGAGATGGCCGATGCGGTGGTGCCGAGCAACGATGAACTGGGTGTGGCCCGCGCGATTCAGAGGTTCGTGCTGGCGAAACGGTGAGAAGCCTCCAAGCCTCAAGCCCGACTTTTTCGACGTTTGGACGTTTCCCCTACACTCCGCCCACCATGCTCAAGGTCTGGCTCGATGGCAAACTGGTTGATCAGGCCGACGCCAAGGTCAGCGTCTACGACCATGGCCTCCTCTACGGCGACGGCTGCTTTGAAGGCATTCGCGTCTATGGCGGCCGCGTGTTCAAACTCGCTTCGCACCTCAAGCGCATGTACGAATCGGCGGAGCGCATCCGCCTCAAGCCCGCGTACCCGCCCGAGCAAGTCGCCCAGGCGATTCGCGACACCATCGCGGCATGCGAATTGCCCAACGGCTACATCCGGCTGATCTTCACGCGCGGGGCCGGCACGCTGGGGCTGCACCCGTTCCGCTGCCCCAAGCCCGGCACGATCGTGATCGTGGACAAGATTCAGATCTACCCGCCGGAGTTATACGCCAAGGGGATGAAGGTGATCGTGGCGAAGCGGCCGCGCATTCCGATTGCGTGCCTGGACCCGGCGATCAAGAGCCTGAACTATCTCAACAACATCCTGGCGAAGATCGAAGCCATCGATGCGGATGTGCTGGAAGCGATCATGCTGAACATCGATGGCTACGTGAGCGAATGCACGGGCGACAACATCTTTATGGTCAAGGGCGGAACGGTGATCACGCCGCCGTTCGAAGCCGGCATGCTGCACGGCGT
>DATKJG010000354.1:0-2587 GCA_035543215.1 Phycisphaerales bacterium
AGAATCGCGATGAGGCGACGCTGGCCCAGGCTCGGCAGAACGCTGAGCGCTGCCGCATCGTCGCGCCGATCAGCGGCGTGCTGGCTGAAGTCGATGTCGACGCCGGCGAGAGCGTGAGCGCCGGGCAGCGCGTGGCCCGCATCGTCAATCTCGAGCGCATCGAGGTGGCGCTGCTGCTGCCATCGAGCGCTCGGCCGCTGGTGGGCATCGGCGATTCGGTCGTGTTGCGCTCCGATGCCGGCAATCCGCGTTTAGAATGGCCGGCCCAGGTCTCGCGCATCGCACCTGATGACGATGAGACCACGCGCACCATGCGCGTCTTCGCCGAGGTCGTGCAGGATCCGTCGCAACCCGGAATCCTTGCACCGGGAATGTTCGTACAGGGCGCGGTAACGGCCGGCGAAGCACGGCCGGGCACGGTGGTGCCGCGCCGATCGATCAACAGCCAGCGCATCATGCTCGTCGAGAGCGGTCGCATCCGCAGCAGGACCGTTGATGTCGAGTTCCACCTTGAAGCCCATTTCGACGAGAGCGGGCTGTCTGATTCACAGTGGGCGGTGTTGCGAGATTCGTTGCCAGACGGTGCACTGGTCGTCGTCGATGGAGCACGAGCGCTGGCGGATGGAAGTCCAGTTGATCCGCAGCTTGCGGGAGAATCGATAGCGGCCAACCAACCCGACGCCGGCGCCGGCGGTTCGGCAGCGTCATCGGGGGCCGCGGGGAGCGGCGGTTCATGAGTTTCAGCCTGCCGCGCTTCGGCGTCACGCGTCCGGTCCCCGTGCGGCTGCTGATGACCGCGGTGCTGCTGGGTGGCGCAGTCGCAGCCCTCAACCTGCGCCGCGAGTTCTTCCCCGAGACCGATCCCGAAGGCGTGCGCATCACGCTGCCGTATCCCGGCGCGACGCCGGAGGAGATCGAAGAGTCGATGGCGCGCAAGGTCGAGGATGCCGTCGCCGACCTCGATGAAGTCGACGAGATCACCACCACCATCTCCGAAGGCGGCGGTGGCCTGATGGTCAAGTTCCATAGCGGCGTCGATGTCGATGAAGGCCGCGATGAAGTCGAGCGCGCCGTCGACGCCCTGACTGATCTGCCCGATGACGCCGAGGAAATCCGCGTCATCGAGTTCGAACCGCAACTGCCGGCCATCATGCTCACGCTCTACAGCGATGTGGATGAGGAGGTGCTCAAGCGCGGCATGCGCCAGATTGCTGATGACTTGCGCACGCTGCCGGGCATGGGCGACATCGTGACCAGCGGCGCGCGCGGCTATGAGGTTCGCGTCGATGTCGATCAGAGGGCGCTGCTCAAGCATGGCATCAGCCTGCCGCGCGTTTCCGATGCCGTGCGGGCATGGATGAACGATGTGCCCGGCGGCGCGGCACGCACCTCCACCGGCAACATCAACGTCCGCACCCTCGGCGTGGCCGAGCAGGCCGAGGCCATCCGCCAGATCGTGATCAAGGCCTCGCCCAGCGGCGAGAGCCTGCGCGTCGGCGACATCGCCACCGTGCGCGAGGATTTCGTGGATGACCAGATCGAGCGCCGCTTCAACGGGAAGCGCAGCATCAGCATCACCGTGTTCAAGACGGGCAAGCAGGACGCCATCAACATCAGCAACATGGTGAAGGCGTACGCAGCCGGGCGTCGCGGCGAGTCCTTCACTCCCACGCTCAAGGACCGGCTGCTGCACACATCGCGCGAGCAGGCCTGGCTGCTGGGCGCGAACCATCCCGATCCGCTGCCGGGTCAGTTGACCACGCACTCGGAGTTGTCGCGCTTCATCGAAGGCCGCCTGCAACTGCTCAGCGACAACGCTTTGCAGGGCGCCGTGCTTATCTTCCTCACCATCCTCATCGCCATGAGCCTTCGGACAGCATGGTGGGTGATGTGGGGCCTGACCACCGCGCTGTGCGGCACGCTGATCCTGATGTGGGCGTTCGATGTCACGCTCAACCTGCTGACGATGTTCGGCCTGCTCATCACGCTGGGCATGCTGGAAGACGATGCCATCGTCGTCTCGGAGAACGTCCAGTCGCGCTTCGACAAGGGCGATCCGCCTCTGCAGGCCGCGATCCGCGGAGCCGAGCAGGTCTTCTGGCCCGTCATCGGCACGGTGACGACGACGATTGTCGCGTTCCTGCCCTTGATGTTCGTGCAGGGCCGCATCGGCGACCTGCTCGGCGCGCTGCCGTGGGTCGTGCTCTTCAGCCTGCTGGTCAGCGTGGTCGAAACGATGACCGTGCTGCCCAGCCACATGGCTCACTCGCTCGAGAAGCGTGTGCGCAACACCAATCCCAACTTCATCTCGCGCCAGTTGCGGCGATTCGAAACCTGGCGCGATGGCGTGATCATCCGCTGGCTCATCGATCGCTACGCCGCGTTCATGCGCCTCACGCTCGAACACCGCTACATCGCCACCACTGTCGCGATCGCCATGCTCGTGGCCTCGCTGGGCATGATCATCGGCGGCCGGGTCGAGTTCACGTTCCTGCCCGAAAGCGATTCCGAAACCGTCGTCGTCGATGTCCGTATGCCCATCGGCACAGCACTCGATGAAACCCGCGCTGCCCTCAAGCGCATCGAG
>DATKJG010000355.1:0-4817 GCA_035543215.1 Phycisphaerales bacterium
GGAATCGCCTTGCCCGGATTGCTGACCTCGCCGCCGACGTAGATCACGACGTTCCAGCCCGAGTACGCGAAGAACACCGGCATGTACGCGAGCACGAGATTCTTGAGCGTGAACTCCGGCGGCGCTGCAGTCGGCGCGCCCGTGACTTCACGCGCGGTCATCGGATCAGGCGTCAGAACCAGCGTGACGAGCGCGAACAGGCCGACGACGGCGAACGGCACAAGCGTCAGCACCGTCTGCACGCGAGTTGACTGCCTCGTGCCCCACACATTCAGCAGCGTGAACACGAGCATGAACATCGCCGCAGCGATGCGCGCGGGCGTGATCGCGATCTCGGGAAAGAGTGTTCCAATCGTCTCCCACTTCAGCGCCGGCACAGCGAAGAGCGCCCGCTTGAGATCGATCGCGCCCGGCGAAACCCAGTTCAGCAGGTTCTGCACGTGAATCTCGCTGAGGGCGACGGTCATGTACGCCAGTCCGGCCGCGTACACGCCGGTGACGAGCATCCATCCGCTGGCGAACGCGACCGACGGGCCGAACGCCGCGCGTTGAAATACGAAGTCGCCGCCGGCCTTCGGCATCATGGCCCCGAGTTCAGCGTCGGCGAACGCGCCTCCCAGCGACAGCACGCCCGCGCCGATCCACAGCGCCAGCAGCAGCGCCGCCGTGGGCAGGTACATCGCGACCTGCGGCGGGCCGTTGAAGATACCGATGCCGAACGTCGAGCCGACGACGATGCACATCGCCGCCAGCAGGCCGATGACGCGCGGCGTGGCGGAAGACATTGCGGGATTTGCGGCTGGCTGGGCCGACATGGCCATGTTGTACCCGGAGCCGGGGCGACGCGACGAGGGCCGCAGCGCTGTCCGCATAACCTCGGCCTTCTCGATGATTCGAGTCTGGCAGCCGAAGCGGCCGACGAAATCACTTGATGAACCGCGCGCACATCGCCCGAGCCGCGTTCGCGATCAGCGCCTCCAGCGCGCTGCTGGCGATCGTGCTTCTGGGCGCCGGGCCGCTGGAGGACGAAGCCCATCCATCGCCCTTGCCGCCGTGGGCCATTGAGCCTGCCCTGGATCGCCATGGCGTGCCGGTCTTGCAGTCGCCGCTGCAGACGAGTCCCGCGCCGAATCATCACCATGCGGCGCAGGCTGATTTCGCGATCGCCTGGCCGATGCCGCCGACCTCGCAGCCGGCGCGATAACCGGCGAAATCATCCAATATCCCCGGCGAACTCTGCCTTCGAACTCGCCGGTGCGGTACCCTGAGGGCTTCGCACCCCGCTGACCCTCCAGCGGTATCAGTCCAACTCGCCTGCCTCCCCACAATCAAGTATCGGGGGGGCGCACACTTCAGACTCAGAACGCAAGGTAAGGAGCAGGAATCGATGCACCTTCGTCTTTCGCACGCGATGATTCTCTCCCTGGGCGTCAGCGTTGCCATCGGCACGCTGGCCTTCGACCTCATCGCGCAGACGCCGCCGGAGCAGAATCCGCAGCAAGCGCCGTCGACCAATCCGCCCGCCGACACCGGCGAGACGACGCCTCCCGCGAACGACGTTCCTCCTGTCGCTGAGCCGACTCAGCAGCCTGATGACCCATCCGCCCAAGGCAGCGACAACGGCGCAGCCGGCGGAGATGACGACAGCGGCTTCGACCCGCAGGATCCCACTCGTCCGCGCGGTCCGCGCGGACGCCGCGGCCCCGGCGGCAGCGGTCCCGGACGCGGCCCGATGAGCGGCGGCGGCGACGGCGCATCGTGGGGCGATGAGTCCGCCGCGCCCGACAGCCTTACCGCCAGCGACTTCGCGCCGTTCGCCGACGTCAGCAAGGACCTCGAGAAGGTCGTTTCCACGGCCGACGACTCCGCCAGCCTGTACACGCTTTATCAGAGCAAGAAGGATGGCCGACTGATCGCCGAGCTTCCCGCTGACTATCCCAAGAAACTGATCATGATCGCCCCCACCGTCGCCGGTGGCGATGAAGAAGCCGGCGTCATGGGCGGCACCATCTACGCCTACTGGAAGCGCATCGACAAGACGCTGGTCCTCATCGAGCCCAACTTCCTCGTGCGCTCCACGGGCGACGCCGAGTCGAAGTCCAGCGTCAAGGGCCTGTACACCGATCGGGTGATCCTCGATGTGCCGATCGCCAGCGTCGGCCCCGGCGGCGGGCCGGTCATCGATCTCAAGGGCGTGCTCGTGGGCCAGTACCAGAAGTTCTTCGGCGGCAGCCCGTTCGGCATGGGCGGCTACATCGGCGGAGCCGACACGCGCCTGGCCACGCTCGAGAGGGCCAAGGCCTTTCCGGAGAATCTCGAAGTCACCTATGAAATGCCCGGCCCCGGCGGCCGGTTGACGGACCTGCACTACTCGATCCGTTCCCTGCCGGCCGATCCCACGTTCAAGCCGCGCCTGGCCGACAGCCGCGTGGGCTACTTCAACGTGTACTACAACGAGATGGGCAAGGCGAACAACGACGATCCGGTGACGCGCTACATCAATCGCTGGAATCTCGAGAAGGCCGACCCGAGCCTGAAGATGTCGCCGCCCAAGCAGCCGATCGTGTGGTACATCGAATGCACCACGCCGGTGCGCTATCGCCAGTTCGTGCGCGAAGGCATCCTGAGCTGGAACAAGGCGTTCGAAGCGTGCGGCATCGTCAACGCGATGGAGGTCTATCAGCAGGATGCTTCCACCGGCGCGCACATGGAGAAGGATCCGGAAGACGCCCGCTACAACTTCTTCCGCTGGAACACCTCGTCGCAGGCGTACGCCATCGGCCCGAGCCGCGGCGACCCGCGCACCGGCCGCCTGTTCGACGCCGACGTCGTCTGGCACGCAGGCCTGACCGAAGCCATCATGGGCATGCTCAAGAATCTCTCGGGCGAAGTCGCCACGCTGAACTTCACGCCCGAGACGATGGAGTGGCTCGCGACGCACCCGCAATGGGATCCGCGCGTGCGCCTGGCTCCCGCGGCCCAGCGCGCAGCCATGCTCGCGGGCCGCGAGCAGGTGAAGCCTGCCGCCGACAATCCCGCAGCCATCGAGCCGGGTCACCATCACGTCGAAGCCGGTATCGCCTCCACCTGGAGCTCAGGCGCGCAATGCAAGATCGGCGAGTACATGTCGCTGAACATCGCGCTTGCCTCGGCCGCATTCGACGCTGGTCTGCTCCAGGCGGGCGATGAGAGCGCCAAACTCGACGGCCTGCCTCAGGAGTTCCTGGGCGCGATGATCCGCTACGTGTCGGCCCACGAGGTCGGCCACTGCCTCGGCCTGCAGCACAACTTCTCCGCCTCCACCATCCGCTCACTGCAGCAGATGAACAGCAAGGACTACGACGGCGGGCCGACGGTCGGCTCGGTCATGGAATACGCAGGCGTCAACATCCGCGCCGGCGAAACCGACGGCGACCAGCAGGGCCCGTACGCCACCCCCGTGCTCGGCCCTTACGACATCTGGGCCATCCAGTTCGGCTACGGCCCCGATGAAGACCGCGCCAAGATCCTGTCGCGTGTCAACGAGGGCGACCTGATCTTCCACAACGACATGTCGATGGCGAGCCCGGACCCGCGCGTCATGACCTGGGACATCGGCTCAGACCCGCTGGCCTTCTGCGATTCGCGCATGAACATCATCCGCACGCTGCGCGGCAAGATCGTCAGCGACCTGGTGAAGGAAGGTCAGCCTTGGCGCAAGGCCCGCGAACGCTTCAACGCCCTGCTCAACAGTCACGTGCAGGCCATGGCCATCGCATCGCGCTGGGTCGGCGCTTCGTACATGAATCGCAACTACAAGGGCGATCCCGAAGGCAAGGCCTTTATCGAGAACGTGCCTGCTGACAAGCAGCGCGCCGCCCTCAAGTTCGTCATTGACAATTCGTTCAAGGACGACGCCTTCGGCCTGACGCCTGAACTGATCGCCAGCCTCGGCCTGCAGTTCTGGCCCGACATGCCCGGCGCGATGGCCATCGATGGCGATCCGTCGTTCGAACTGCACGACCTGGTCGCGGGCGTGCAGGCAGCGGCCATGACCATGATCATGAACCCGACGACATTGCGGCGCCTCTACGACAACGAGTACCGCACCGCCGGCGAGGACAATCCCGTGACGCTGGCCGAAGTGCTCAGCACGCTCACCAGCGCCACGTGGAACGAAGTCGATGGCACGGCATCGGGCACGTACACCGCCGCCAAGCCGATGATCTCGAGTTTCCGCCGCAACCTGCAGCGCGAGCACATCGAGCGTTTGATCGACCTGATGATGGTGGGCGACGCCGCCAACCCGGCTGTGCGCACCATCTCCACGCTGTGCACGCAGACGCTGCGCGATGTGGATGGCAAGATCAAGAAACTGCTGGACGGCTCCGGCGACAAACTCGATCCCTACACGCTCGCGCACCTGAACGATGCCCGAACACGGATCGAACGGGCCCTTGATGCGCAATATGTGATTACCCGGTGAGGTGACCTCAACCTCGCCATGACCGGTCGGTATAGGGAGTATCAGTTCGGGGACGCCCAGTCCGGGGGTCGGAGGTCGGATGACATGCTCCCACCAGTCACCGACCTCTGATCGTTTTTGGCCGGTCAGAACATGTCGCCCAGCCATGGTCGCGGGCCGGCGAACATCGCCGCCAGCGTCTCCAGCACGCGCTGCGGATCGCGCACGTGATCGGCGATCTGCAGGCGTCCCCAACTCAGCAGGTCCTGAGGTGAGAGGTGGCCTGTGTACAGCGCCGCCAGGCCGCGAATGTCGATGATCGCATCGCCGGCCCCGCCGTTCTTCACCTTCACTGCGCCGCCATCCACCGAGA
>DATKJG010000356.1:0-7549 GCA_035543215.1 Phycisphaerales bacterium
GCATTGTCGCGCTCAAGCAGGTCAGCCTCGCGGAGGAGTACCTGACGGATCACTTTCCGTCGTTCCCGATTCTGCCGGGCGTGCTCATGCTTGAGGCGATGGTGCAGGCGGCCCGCGCGATGATCGGCTCGCAGACGCCGCTCGTACTGGGCGAGGTCAAGGCGCTCAAGTACGGCAACATGGTTCGACCAGGCGAGGCGCTTGAGCTGGAGGTGACGCTGCACAAGCGCCACGATGACGGGTCGTTCGCCTGCAAGGGCTGCGGCCGCGTTCGGAGAACCAATCAGGCCGCGCCGACCGACGATGTCGCAGTCAGCGGTCGCTTCACGCTGCGCCCGATCAGAACCTGAATATGTGCCGGCCCGGATGGATTCGTTCGTGACCGGGCGGCTGCGACGGGATTGTGCTATAAACACCGGTTTGACCGGAGTTGAGCATGCCCGACGCCAGCCCCATCAGTCGCGATCAAACCTTCGAGAGCATTCGCCAAGTGCTTGAGGAGGCGCTTGGCGCCGACGCCGAGGACATCACGCCCGAAGCCACGCTGACGGGCGACCTGGAGGCCGAATCGATCGATTTCCTCGACATCGTCTTCCGGCTGGAGAAGAAGTTCTCCACGCCAACCAAGCCCTTCAAGATCAGCCAGGGCGAACTGTTCCCCGAGAACCTGATGGAAAACCCGGCGTGGGTCTCGAATGCCAAGTTCACCGACGAGGGCATGGCCATGCTCAAGCAGCGCATGCCGCACGTGGATTTCTCGAAGTTCGAGAACGACCGCGATGTGAACAAGGTCGGGGAACTGATCACGGTCAAGAGCCTCGTCGATTTCGTCGAGCGGAAACTGAAGAGCTAGGCATTGGGCATTGGGCAATAGGCACGAGGTGCCCATGTAACGAGGTCGCTTGCCTGGTGCCCGATGCCCTTTGCCTGATGCCTCTCCCTCATGCGCTGGATGTGGATTGACCAGATCGTTGAGCACGTGCCCGGCCGGCGTCTTTGCGCGGTCAAGAACGTCTCGCTCTCCGAAGAGCACATGCACGATCATCTTGGTTCGGAGGTGGGGGGGCCGGTGATGCCCGCATCGCTCATGATCGAAGGCATGGCCCAGACCGCAGGCATCCTTGTCGGCTCGATCAACCGCTTCAAGGAAAAGGTCATCCTTGCCAAGATCGTCTCGGCCCGCTTCGACAAGGACGTGTTCCCCGGCCAGACCATTCGCTACGAGGCCGAGATCGAACGCACGGAGGCAGCCGGGGCATCGACGCGAGGCATCGTCAAACGGATGTCGCAAGCCGGCGAGAGGGCCGGTGCGTGGGAGGAGATCGGCGCGGTTGAACTGATGTTCAGCCACCTCGATCAGAACATGGCGGGATTGGAGTTTCCCGAGGAGAACTTCGTCTTCTCGGACAACTTCCGGATGATTCTGCGCGCCGCCGGAATGGGCGATCTCGCTCAATAGCGGCAGTGCTGCCTTTCGGGTCGTGCGGATCGCACAAACACAAAGGCCTCCGCATCGTGCGGAGGCCGGTGTGCGATGGCCCGGTCGCGGCGCGCTTCTGCAAGGCCGCGAGGTGCGGGCGTAAAGGCCCCGACCGGGGAGGCAAACCGATCCGGGGCCGATCCAGGGGTCGCGACAACCATCACATACGCATTCACGGCGTGCAAGCGTGCCAATGGCACGCCGGCGTGAACATGTGCGCTTTGTGCGGTCTGCTTACAATCGCCGCCATGCCGCCCACACCGCATCGCACCCATCTGGCTGTGTACGCCGGGTCGTTCGATCCCATCACGCTGGGACATCTCGACGTGTTGCGCCGGGCCCGGCGGCTGTTCGACGGCATCGTGCTGGGCATCGGCCGAAATCCCGACAAGGCCTCGATGTTCAGCCCGGAGGAGCGCCAGGAGATGGCGCAGATCCTCGTGGATGAGATGCTCGAGGCCGAGCCGAACGGCTGCACGGTCCGGGTCGAGCGCTACAGCGGCCTGACCGTGGATTTCGCCCGGACGGCCGGCGCCGTGGCGATCCTGCGCGGCATCCGAAACATCACTGACCTCGCTGCCGAGACCCAACTGGCTATCACCAACCGCCAGGTCGCCGACATCGAAACGGTGTTTGTCGTCACGGGCGAGGCGTATGCGTTCACCAGTTCCAGCCTGATCACGCAGATCGCCGCCCTGGGCGGTCCGCTCGATCGACTGGACAGCATTGTGCCCAAACTCGTCATCGATCGCATGCGCCTCAAGCGGGACGATCCCTCGCATCCCCTGAGCCGGCTGGCGCGAGATCAGCACGTGGATTGAAACCCGTGCTTCCGCAGTTTCGCATCATCTCCATCGGCACGCTTGATGTGCATCCGCTGTGGAACGAGGCAGCGGCATCGCGCACGGGGCATGCCACCACCACGCTGATCTCGATGGGCGATGAGCACGTGCTGGTGAATCCATCGCTGCCTTCGCAGGCCCTGGCGGCGCGGTTGTCGGAGCGCACGCCTGTTCCCGACGATTCGATCACGCAGGTCTTCATGACGTCGTTTCAGCCCGATCACCGCCGCGGGTTGCGGCTGTTCGATGGCGCGCGGTGGCTGCTGCACGAGCCGGAGCGGCAGACGGCGGCGGCATCGTTCCGCGAGTCGCGGGCCGAGGTCGAGGAAGCGGGCGATGAGGAACTCGTCGCCCACTACGACCGCGAACTCGGATTGCTGGAGCGCTGCGAGGCGGCCGAGGATTCGCTCGTGCCGAAGGTCGATCTGTTCCCGCTGCCGGGCGTGACGCCGGGCACGTGCGGCCTGCTCATCGCACTTCCGGCGCGAACGGTGTTGATCAGTGGCGACGCAGTGGCGACGCTCGAGCATCTCGAGCACGGCAAGGTGCTGCCGCGTTGCGCCAACCTCGCCCAGGCCCAGGAGAGTTTCAAGGAGGCGATCGAGATCGCGGATGTACTCATCCCCGGCCGCGACAACATCATGCTGAATCCGATGCGGCGGGTGTGAGTTGGCCTCAATCCGAGCGAAGGGCCATCGCCAGCACGGCCATGCGCACCGCCACGCCGTTGCTGACCTGCTGCAGGATCACGCTCTTCCCGTGTGGCGGTGCAGCATCCATCACCTCGCTGTCGAGTTCGAGCCCGCGATTGACCGGGCCCGGATGCATGACGATCGCGCCCTTTCGCAGCCGGGCCGCGCGCTCGCTGGTCAGGCCGTACAGCGCGTGGTAGTCGCCTGAGATCAAAGGTGGGCCGCCCGCGCGCTCGAACTGCACGCGAAGCATCATGATCGCATCGAGCGCGGGGATCATCGCATCAAGATCGTGCTCGACGCCGACCTTGCCCGGCCCTGCTGCGATCGACTCGAATGAATGCGGCGCGAGCGTAGGTGGGCCGCAGACGATGACGTTGGCTCCCAACGTTGTCAGGCCGTGCAGGGCCGAACGGGCCACGCGGCTGTTGGCGATGTCGCCCACGATGCCGATCGTGCGGCCCTTGAGATCGGCCCCGATATGCTGCCGCAAGGTCATGATGTCGAGCAGGCCCTGCGTGGGATGCTCGTGCCGGCCGTCGCCGGCATTGATGACCGGGACGTTCACGGCCTTGGCCAGCAGGTGCGCGCCCCCCGAGGCACTGCAGCGGATCACGAACGCGTGCACGCCCATCGCCTGCAGGTTGAACGCCGTGTCGACGATCGACTCGCCCTTGCTGACGCTCGAACCGAGGTTGGTCAGGTCGATCGTGTCGGCCCCGAGCCTGCGGGCCGCGAGCGTGAAACTCGAGCGCGTGCGCGTGGAATCCTCGAAGAAAAGGTTGGCGATGGTTCGCCCGGCAAGCGTGTTCAGGCGCGGCTCACGGCCCAGCGCGATGCCGCGCCACTTCTCCGCCTGATCGATGATCGCCAGCAGATCGTTGGCCGCCATTCCCTCGAGTTGCAGCAGCCGCTGGCGATCCCAGGTCATGGCGTGCATCGTATCGCGGATTGGAACCGCGGCACGAGACAATGCCGTTGCATTCGTCCGTTGGTGTCCGCGTGTCTGCGTGGTTCTATTCATCGGAGTCATACGCCGGCCGCCCGCGCGCCAGGCAGATGCCGCGCTTGCTGGATTCGACGAATTCGATGTACTCGCGCACCAGCGGATCGTTGCCGCGCTCGCGCAACACGCTCAGTGCAGACTTGGGCGGCAGCCGGCTGCGCACGAGCGTCTTGTACACCCACTTAACGGTGTCAATGTCGCCGCGGCTCATGCCGTTGCGGCGCATGCCGATGAGGTTGATGCTGCCCGCGACGTTGATGCCGGTGAGCATGAAGAACGGAGGCAGATCAAGCGTCATCCCGGCGTTTCCCGAGAGCATGCAGTTGCGGCCGACGCGACAGAACTGGTGGATGCCCACGCCGCCGCCGGTGATGACGCGATCGGCCATCGTGACGTGTCCGCCCAGCATCGTGCCGTTGGCCAGAATGTTGTGGCTGCCGACGCGGGAATCGTGGCCGGCATGACTGTCGGCCATCCAGTAGTTGCTGTCGCCGATCGTCGTCGGCCGCTCGTGCGAGGTCGCGCGGTGGATCGTCACGCCCTCGCGGAAGATGTTGCCCGACCCGATCACGAGCCCGGCGCCGGCGACGTTGGCGTCCCACTTCAGGTCCTGCGGTGCGAATCCCAGCGCGACGCTGGGATACATGATATTGCGCGCCCCAAGCGTGAGCGGCCCGTGCAGGTACACCGCGGCGAACATCCGGCAGCCCGGCCCGACGATGACCGGACCCAGCGAGCCGTCGAGCACGCAGTTGGGACCGACGATCACATCGCCCGCAAGCCGCACATCGCCGGTGATGATCGAGCTGGAATGAATCTGGGGCATGGCGGAGGGCTAGAGTTTAGCCCGCGGCCGCATCCGCGTTTTGCACGTCTTCTCATGTCCGTCGTCCCTTCCATTCCGACTCCATTGACCCAGCCTGCGCTCGACATGCGCGTGCGAGATCTTGGCCGCATGAACTATGCCGACGCCCTGGCGCTGCAGCGACAGTTGCAGCTGGAGGTGATCGAGTCGCGCACGAGTGACGCGAGCGGGACGACCGGCCTGGCGCACCTGCTGCTGGTCGAGCACGATCCGCCGGTGATCACCGTTTCGCGGCGGCCGGATGCGCGCAAGCACCTAATTGCCAGCGAGCAGTTGCTGCTTGCAGCAGGCGTCGAGGTTGCCGAGACCGATCGCGGCGGCGACATCACGTATCACGGCCCCGGCCAGCTCGTCGTCTATCCCATTCTCGATCTCAACCGCTTCGGCCTGCGCATCGATTCGTACATGCGGATGCTGGAACAGATCGTGATTGATGTGCTGGCGCGATTCGGCATCGCGGGCGAGCGAGACAGCGCAGCCACAGGCGTGTGGGTGCGCTCGAACGCTGCGCCGTCGAAGATCTGCGCCATGGGCGTGCGCGTGTCGCGCTGGGTGTCGATGCACGGCCTGGCGCTCAACGTCGCGACGAATCTCGATCACTTCAGCCTCATTGTGCCGTGCGGTTTGGCGGGGCGCAGCGTCACGAGCATGCAGCGCGAACTTGGTGCATCAGCCCCGATGATGGAGGCCGTCAAGCAGGCCATGATCGATGCGTTCACCCAGACGCTACGCGCGCGATGACATTCGCTGGTAGACGTCCGGCGTCCAGCGCTCCATCCAGCGGTCGGCGTTGTTCAGCGGCGTGAAGCCGAACTGTGCGTACAGCGCGTGGGCATCGCGCGTCGCCAGCATCCAGCGCCGGAATCCCTGCAGTTCAGGGTGCGTGTCGATGCACTCCATCAGCCATTTCGACAGTCCTCGGCCGCGATGCGCATCGAGCACGAAGACGTCAGCGAGGTAGCCGAAGGTGGCGTAGTCGGTGACCACGCGCGCAAAGCCGACCTGGCCGTCACGATCGTGGTGGATGCCGAAGCACTCGGCGTGCGCAATGCCGCGCTCCATCACGCTCCGCGGGATGCCCGGCGACCAGTACGTAGTCGAGAGGAATCGATGGATGACATCCAGATCGACGCGGGTGCGATCCGTGGAGATGATGTACGCATCGCGGCGCCACTCGTGAATCATGCGCGAACAGTAGCCGATCGTGGCGCGTGCAGGAGGGCGCGCTACACTCGGAAGATCGCCCCCAGTTTCCGGCCCATCACGACGCTGGCGCCGATGAGCGTGACCGCCAGCAGCGCCATGCCCCACACGCCCATCGCGCTGGCGATGTACAGCCCGTCGCCCAGGCGCTCGAACAGCACGTAGATCGCCTTGGTGATGGGGAAGTGCTGCTCGCGCTGCGCGAGGATGAGCGAATCGCTGACCTCCAGCATTGCGAAGCTGAAGGCGAGCAGGCCGCCGGCGATGAGATTGGCGGCGATGAGCGGGATGACGACCGTTCGCACGGCGCGCATCTTGCCCGCGCCCAGGTTCAGCGCCGCCTCCTCCATCTCCGGCGAGGTCTGCTGCAGGCCTGCCACCGTGGAGCGCACGACATACGGCAGCCGGCGCACGGCGTACGCGATGATCAGCAGGGGAATCGGATTGGGCTCGGCCCCGATGACATTGATCGCCTCCAGCGGCGCGCCCTTGCTGAAGGGCCAGCGCAGCGTCATCGCGACGTAGCCGAAGGCCATCACCAGCCCGGGCACCGCCAGCGGCAGCATCGCCAGAGAATCCAGCAGGGTCCGGCCCCAGATCTTCGTGCGCACGATCAGGTAGCCGATGAGCAGACCGACCGCAAGGTCGATCGCCACGGCGCACGCAGCGTAGAAGAGGCTGTTGCGGATCGCCCCCACCGCGAGCGGATGCGAAAGCGCATCGCCATAGTGATGCAGCGTGAAAGCCCGGGGCAGCACGCTGCGATACCACGCGCCATCCGCCGAGAGGCTGACGAGGATCACGCTCACGTGCGGGAGAACCGCAATGGCGATGACGCCTGCGAAGAGGCATGTCGCAACCACGCCGCGCACGCCTGACAGCGGCGACGCCGCTGATTGAATCGACGCCTTGGCATACATCGCATACGCGCGCCCGCCCAGCAGCCACTTGCCGATCACATACAGCAGTACCGCGCTGATGAGCATGACCGCTGTCAGCGCGTAGGGCGTCTTGGACGTCTCCATTTCCTTCAGACCGTTGAAGATCTGCACGGGTGTGACGACCTGGTAATCGAACATCAGCGGTGTGCCGAGTTCGGTGAAACTCCAGATGAAGACGATCGTCGCGCCTGCAAAGAGGCCCGGTCGGATCAAAGGCAGGGTGATCTGGCGAAAGCGTCGCCATGGGCCCGCCCCGAGATTCTCCGCGGCCTCATCCAGAGCCGGATCGAGATTCGCCAGGGCCGCGGTCGCGTTGAGATACATGATGGGATACAGGGCCAGCGACTCGATGAGCACGACCGCCCAGAATCCGCCGCGGCCGATGAAGTCGATGCCGTCGCCGCCGATCACGCCCAGCGACTGCAGCAAGGCGTTGATCGCGCCGGCGCGGCCGAGCAGGAAGTGCAGGCCGATCGCGCCGACGAAGGGCGGCAGGATCATCGGCACCAGGATCAGCGCG
>DATKJG010000357.1:0-10804 GCA_035543215.1 Phycisphaerales bacterium
AAGCCCTTTCACCGGAGTTTCACCATGTCGATGACTCGATACGCTCGCATCGCTCTCCTGGCCGCGACGCTGGCCTTCTGCAGCAACCACGCCTTGGCACAGGTCGCCGCCTCCCCCGGCGGACAGCCGTCGGCCGCCTCAGCACTGACGCTGGATTTCCCCGGCGGCACGGCCGCCGACTACATCGGCGCTCTCCGCAAGGCCAGTCCCAACGCCAACATCGTCGTGCTGGGCGATCTGGCGCGCATTCGCATGGCCGCCGTCCAGCTGAAGAACGTCGATGTGCACTCGGCACTCCTGGTGCTTGATCGCCTGCCGCAGGACCAGGGCTCCTTCATCGCGAAGGTGAACGTCGAAAACGTCGCCAGTTCGCAGGATGTGCCTGACGTTTTCACGGTGACGGCGGACATTCGCGATCGCGGCAACCCTCCGGGGGTGCAGCAAACCACTGTCATCTCCATGGCGGACCTCCTGGGGGAGAATCTCAAGTCCAGCGATGCGCTGACAGCGATCCAGACGGCGCTCGGGCTGATCGCCAGCGGCGGCGAGCCGGCCCAGATCAAGTTCCACGAGGAGACAGGTCTGCTCATCTGCCGCGGTTCGCCCGAGCAGATCGAGAACATCGAGCAGGTGATCAGGCAGTTGCGCGAGCGGGCCGGCACGCTGGATATGCGGGCTCAGAGCGCCAAGGCCGAGCAGCAGCAGGCCGAAGCGATGCATCTGGCCGCGGATCGTGACAGCAAGGCGCGGGCCGAGAACGAGGCGCTGTCGCGCCAGTTGTCGGAATGGCAGACCAGGGCTCAGTTGATGGAGAACGCCGTCGAGGAGGCCCGCAAGGAAATGGCACAACTGAAGGATGAACTGCGGGCCCTGGCGGTCGAACGCGATCAGCTGAGGCGCGACCTCGCCGACCTGCAGGCAAAATCGAAGGGACCCGGCGTCTGACAGTCGCTGCAAGCCAATCACTACCATGGTTCCGACTGCCGGCGGGTCCGGCTTCGGCCGGCCGGCAAGGAGCGTCCTTGGCCGAAAGCGTGCCTCAACTGACCAGCGCCATCGCCTCGGGTGACACCGAGGCCTTTGCGCGTCTGTATCGCACGTGGTTCGATTTCGCACTGGCCGAGGCTCGACGCTCGACCGGTCGCGATGAGCAATTCTGTCTTGACGCCGTGCAGGAGGCGATGATGCGCGTGATCAGGCGCATGAAGGTTCTCGACAGCGAGGCCGCGCTCGCGGCATGGCTGAAGACGGCGGTGCGCAATGCCTCGATTGATCTCTTGCGTCAGGATCAGCGCCGCCGCCGACGCGAGGCTCACATCGCTCAAGCCAGCAGAGAGGCTCATGTCGATGTCGCCGCACACGGCGATACGACGGAACGGCTGGCTTGGCTCCGAGGCCAACTCGCCCAGGTGGATTCCACCAGCGCCCGCGCCCTGGACATGCGCTTCCGACTGAACTGGACGCTCTCACGCATTGGCTCGGCCCTGCGGCTCAAGACCGGCACCGTGGATGGACGGATCAATCGCACGCTGACCCAACTCCGCGCCGCGGCGCAGGAGGACCTCCATGACTGAAATCGATTCCGTATTCGATCGCGCGGATTCCGCCTCCGGCACGGCACTTTCGCCTGTCGGCGCGGCACGGCGCGATCGCATGCTTGATGACCTGAAGCGCGACATGCGTCGCGTACATGTGGTGCGACGGCGGCGGCGAACCCTTGCCGCCGCAGCCGCCCCGCTGGTGCTTGTCATCATCGGCGGGCTGCTGCTGCGCAACGTCGTGCCCAGCGCCAATCAGCCGGATCCAGCGCCGGGGCCGCTGCCCGTCGCCCCTGCGGCGGTGATCACGATCGTGCACACGACCCCGCCGCCGCCCCAGCAGTTGATCACCTCCGGAAACGTCTCCATCGTCCAGACGTTGAGCGACAGCGAACTGCTCGAGATGCTTGCAGCGATGAATCGGCCGGCGGGCCTGGTTCGCGCAGGCGACCGCACGTGGCTGACGCGCAGCGTCGCGGACCTTTGATGACAGGCGATAGCTGCGCGGGTCAGGCGCCCCAGTTGCTGGTCACCGCGAGCAGGTCGTTCACGTCCACGACACCGTTGGTAACGATGTCAGCCGGACAGGCGCTCGGCGGAGCGGGGCATGGACCCCAGGCGGCGATCACCGCCAGCAGGTCGTTGACATCGACATGGCCATCGTTGTTCACGTCGCCGGGCACAGCGCACTGGAGGAACTCGATGCGGACATCATCCACGCCGGCCTCGACGACCGAGCCGTTTCCCAGATCACGTGCGAGGAATCGCAGCTTCACCTGGCTGGTCACTGGAACGAAATCCGCGATGCGGAAGGACTTCTTGACCCATGCGCCCGCATTCTCGGTGACCAGTTCAAGTTGCACCCAGTTCGTGCCACCGTCGCTGGAAATCTGCACGGGCATGCTGTCCTCGTTGGGCGCTGAGCCGGCGTTGTTGGAGTACCACCGGTAATACGTGACGTTCGGATTCGTTCCACCGGTTGCATCGAACGCGGCCGACGTCAGAGTGGTTACGCCGCCATCAACATCCTGATCACCGACCATGCCGCCTGGCGCCCCATTGCCAGTGATGAAGCAATTTACGCCTGGCGCCGGCGTGTGATCGTCCTCCGGCTGGGCCGCTGTCCCGACGGGATTCGCGCGCAGCCAGATGCCGGTCGTTGCGTTGTCGCCGGTGTTACCGACGACCCAGCCGCTATTGGTCTCAAGCGTGTCCTCTTGTCCGAGCGCGACGCCGATCGCTGCCGTCGCGGGAACATAGTTGAACGGCGCTCCGGGTGGATCGCGCAGCGTCATCCCGGTCGTGGTGTTCGCCAGAACGTACCATCGGATGCCGGCGCCGCAGGGCATGCTGGGGAAGTTGGCGCGGAACGCTGATCCGCCCAGGCTTTGGAGCGGAGCCTCCGTGAACGCGGCGCCGTTGATCGAATAGCCGAATTTCGCTGTGGCCGGGTCCAGCGTTGCGCCGTTGCTCGTGATGTTGACGTTGATCGCGCCGCCGTTGGGCGCGATGAAGTCGGGCTGGCCGTTGGGATACGAGAAGTTCAGCAGGTTCGTGCCGACACTCCAGATGAACAGACCCTTCTCGATATCGGCGCCAAGCACGATTCCGCTGGGAAGGTACGGGTAGTTGTCCCACAGGCCGTTGAAGCTCTGCGCATCATCCTCCGGCCATGTGTCGAAGTATCCCGCCTGCGTGGGCGAGGTTGGATTCGTCGCATCGAAGATGCGCAAGCCGCTGCGATAGTTCGACTCGAAGATCACGTTGCCCTTGGTGTACAGGTTGTGATCGATCGAACTGGCGGCGCTGAACACACCGGCAAATACCGGCGCCGCGAGATTGCTGATGTTGAAAATCCTCGTCTGCGGATTGTTGTCCAGTTCATCGTTGATGTAGAAGTGCTGCCGGTCCGGCGAGAGCCAGCCCTGATGGCAGTAGTTCGCACCTGCATACGTGAATACCGACAACTCCGTGATGCCCGTGGTGAGCGGGTCTGTATCAGTGAGGTTTGTTACATCGAGGACGTGCACGCTGCCATCATTGCCCGTGCAGGCGAAGGCAATCTCTCGGCCGACGTATGGGCCGGAGGTGTAGGAGACGACTGTCACCTCATGCACGTAATGGCTGGTCCATGCGCCGAGATAGACGGGCGCGGCCTGGTTCCCGCCCGACAACCGGTAGATGCGCAGGCCGTTGTTGCCGCCGCCGGCACGATAGAGGATGCCGCTGTCGGGGTTGATGAACACGGTGTGCGTGGCTGTCGTTGGAATCGGTCCATCGGTCGTGACATTGCCTACCAGCGTCGCGCCGGTGGTGTCGAGGTTGGTCATGTTGATGACCTGGATGCCGCCTCCGCCTTCACTGACGGTGTAGCAATAGTTCTGGTACACGCGCACGTCGCGCCACAGGCTGTCCGGTGTGGGCGCGCAGCGAATGAAGGACTTGATGACAGGACTCGAGGGATTACCCACGTCGACAAAGCCCGTGCCGTCAGAGAGGCCGATGATCGCATACTCGCGTCCGCCGGGTGAAACCCAGCCTTCCACGGTGTTGGCCGAAGAGTTCTGCGCGCCGTTGAGGTCGAATTGAGGACAGGGCAACCATGCCAGCAACTGCACGCCGCTGGAGAGGAAATTGATTGCCGGCCCGCTGGCGATACCGCCATCGTCGTTGCCGCATCCACTCGCGCACCAGCCCGGACCCATGTACGTGATGTGAGGAGTGCGACCCTTGGGATCATCGACGTGGGCGATTGACAGCGTGGCCAGCGCCGCCCCTGCGAGCGCGGCTTGGGCAATGCGAACCTGTTTCGACATCTTCGGAGTTCTCCGGGCTCAGGGCTTGGGCGACGAGGCGCGCGGCCGCGCTTCCGCAGCAGGCCGGCGTTGCCAACAGTCTACAGCGACCTCACCCCCATGCAATATGCCCCAGGATTCGACCCGCTGCGCGACAAACCTGGCAGGCGGGCGAAGAGCGGGCAGTTTCCTCACGGTCCAGGCGCCTGGCGCAGCAGATTCTCCGGCAACGGCGCCCCGGTCAACGACTCGAGAAATGCCTGCAGGTCCTGCATTTCCTGTTCGCTCAGGTTCAGCGGCCGGAGGATCTTCTCGCGGTGATGCCCGATCTGTACGGCATCGGCCAGGGTCGAATAGTGCTCGATCGCCTGCCGCAACGTCCCGTACTGGCCTTGGTGCATGTATGGCGCCGTCAGGGCGACGCTGCGCAGCGAAGGCGTCTTGAACTGGCCCCAGTTGTCGGGCTTGTTGATCAATGCCGCGAGACGCTTCGATGCCGCACCGTCTGGATCATCGGTAAACGCGCCCGAAGCATTGAAGGCGCTGGTCTTGAGTTTGTCGATGCCAGCAAACCGTGCGGCGTCGGTCGGCTCTTCGCCCGTCAATGTGGGGGGCGCGACGCTGTGGAATTCACCGTCGCTGAAGTTGGGGCCGCTGTGACACAACCGGCAGTTGCCGCGCCCAACGAAGATCTTCAAGCCGCGCTTGGCGGAATCGCTGATCGCCGCCTGTTTGCCGATGTCGCCCTCGCGCAACCCTGCGACGAAGCGATCGAACGGCGCGTCGCGGCTGATGATCTTCGACTCGTACGCGGCGAGAGCCTTGCCAATGTTGGCGAAGATCGCGTTGATGGCGCGCTGATCCTCTTCGCGCATGCTGCGCCAAGCGACATTGAGCGGATCGTGGGGCGCATCAGCCACCGGCATCGCGTGCGCAGGAAAGCGCTCGGCATCACTCACATCGATCATCCGGCCGAAGATGCCCTCGTACGCTGCGCGCAAACGGACATCGCGGAAGATCGCATGTGCGATACCAGCGCGATCGCCGCCCATCTCATCGGGACGCTCCAGCGGCACCAGCGCCTGCGACCACAGCGAATCCGCCCGGCCATCCCAGAAGAACCAGCGATTGTGCGCCACGTTCCACAGCGCCTGCGCGTGGCGTTCGACGACCTTCAGGCCCTTGCTCAATTGCCGGCCATCGCTGAATCCCTTCGCTGGATCGTGACAGGTCGAGCACGACACCGCGTTGTCGGGCGAGAAGCGCGTGTCGAAGAAAAGGAACTGGCCGAACCGAGCCGCGCCTTCGTCTGACGAATATCGGTTCGACGCATCATGCGGGGGGGCCGGCAGCGGCGAATGCTGCAGGATGCGCGCCTTCTCCTCATCGGTGAATGTGACCGGCGACGGCGACTGCGAATCGCTCCACATCGCGCTCCCGGCCGCGGCGAGGCACATCACAAGCAGGGCGCACACGACAATCGGCCGCAGCATGCTCATTCCAGCGTGATCTCGTCCTGGGCGCGGCTGGTGATGCCTCCGCGCGTGATGTCGAAGTAGATCTCCCAGCGACCGGCCATGTGAAAGAGCATGTTGTCGATGGCAAAGGAGTTGTGCGGCAGCGGCCGGACCGTCGGCTCGACGTTCATGCCGTGGCCGTGCTCGGGCATCGCTGCATCCACCGACAACACCACTTCATCTGGCTGCGGGCCATCGAGGGCAATGATCTCGACGGTGATCCGGAACGGTTCATTCATCGGCGGCGGAGCGGGATCGAACAGGTACTTGACCGCATACACGCCATCGTTGCTGTTGATGACCTTGCCGGCCGGCTGAAGGTCCGTCACCGGCGCGACATCCGCCTCGACCGGCGCGGATGACGGAGGTTGCGCTGCTGGCAGCGCTGCTCTCGATTGAACTGCAGCCGACTTGGTCTGCGATTGCTGCCCCGGCTGTCGATCGCACGCCGCGGCATTCCACAGGATAGCCAGCGCGAGTCCGATCCCGCTGCATCGACTCGCCATCCGCGCACTGACGCAGTGCATGGCGGCATCGTGTTGTGACGTCCGCGATTCCATGATGCCATGCTATTCAGGCAGTTGTGACTTGAGCACGGCGCGACCGGCGCCGAATGTGCCCAGCCATTCGCCCGCCAGTGAGAACATTTGCGCGCGGTGGTTGCCGTGATCGATGACGATCAGCCGCTGCCGCTGGTCGATGGCCATGCCCTGCGGCCGCCAGAACTTGCCGTATTCGAGGCCCCGGCTTCCCCACTTCGCCATGAACGCGCCCGCGGCATCGAACTTCTGAATGCAATCGCCGAGCGCATCGCTGACAAACACCGCGCCCGTCGAATCGACGGCCAGGCCGAATGGCAGACGAAACTGGCCGTCGCCATTGCCGTACGAGCCGATGGTGCGCACGACGTCGCCTCTCGAATCAAATGCCAGCACGCGAAAATTGCCAGCGTCAGCCACGTACGCGATCAAGCCGTCGGGACTGAACGCCAGGTCGGTCGGCTGCCGCAACTGGCCCGGGCCCGATCCGAAGCCGCCATAGCCGCGCAGGAATCGCATCTGCTGATCAAAGACGACCACCATCGCGTTGCGCTGGTCGAGCACGTGCAGGTTGCCCTGGCCGTCGCGTTTCACTGTCTCCGGACGAAGAGGCCAGCGCATACCCTCCGCCGGCTTTGCAAAGCGCGGGTGGCTGCAATCGATGGAGCGCACGAATCGCGAGAAGTACGGGTCGAAGTTCAGCGGCGCTTCGGGCTTGAACGCAAGCGAGAATGTCTGTATCCGCGCCAGCGACGGATCAGCCACGATCACCGTTTTCTCGCGCTCGTTCACCAGCAGCCCCGTCGGCCGGATGAACTGCCCGAACTTCGTGCCGCGCGTGCCCGACTGGCTGATCATCGTCGGCACTTCCTTCTGCAGGTCGAGGACATAGATGTACTGATGCTCGGGCTCAGGGATGAGCATGAGTCGGCCGTCGATCGAAAGCCGGCTGCCGAAGTGCGTCTGGTCGCCTGCGAGGTTTGCCTGCCGCGGTTCCTGCGCCTCGCCCGGCTTCCAGCCTCTGAAGATCTGCACGCGATGCTCCAGTGGTTCGCACAACACGGCCAGCGAACCGTCGCGGGCGATCGTCACATCATGCGGGTAGTGGATGCGGCCGTTGCCCTCGTGCGAGACCGGATCGTGGATGCCCCACTGCTTCTTCATCTCGCCCTTGTCGTCGAAGAACTGCACGCGATGGTTGGACGTGTCGGCGATCAGAATCTGGCCGGCATAGCAGGCGATGCCCTGCGGCTCGTTCAGCAGTCCTGCAAAGGGGCCGTAGTCGCCAAAGCCGCGAACGAGCCCGCCGCTGGAATCGAAGATCTGCACGCGATTGGCGTCGATGTCCACGACGCAGATGCGCCCCGCATCATCCACCGCGACATCGACCGGCCTGCGGAACCGGCCGTCGCGGTCGACTGTCGCGCCCGGCATGGTGAGTGCCGCGGGCGCCTCGCCGATCGCCAGCAGAAACGTCCCATCGTTGCGGAAGACCTGCACGCGCTGATTGCCCGTATCAGCGACATAGATGCGGTCGCCGAATGCAGCGATGCCCTGCGGATTGCAGAATTCGCCGTGCGCGGCGCCGCGGCCTCCCCAGCCGCGAACCAGTTTGCCTGCACCTGTGAACACCTGCAGGCGATCGTTACAACTGTCGGCGACATAGAGCAGGCCATCATCGCCCATCGCGATCGCAGCAGGCGAATGCAACTGCCCTTCGCCCTCGCCAAGCGTGCCGAAGGTGCGAATCGTCGCGCCATCGCGCGTGAACGCATGAACCGAGTGATCGCCTGCATCGACGACGAAGATCGAGCCGTCGGCCGCGATCGCCGCGCCTGATGGCAGCGAGAGATCCCTGATCACGCCCTCGAAAGCTCCGAAGGCAAACGGCTGCACATCCGGCTGCGATTGTGCAGCGGCGGGCGGCACGATTCCGGCCATCACGATTGCCAGCATCGCCAAGCGATCGATGCAACTCCTGAGCATGAGTGCAAGAGTATCGCGACAAGCCGTTTGGATCGATCTTGATTGCTCGATATCGTGTGGCCCCGCAGCGAATCCGCCGATGACCGCCACTCACGCCACGCATATCCGCACGCGATTCGGCTTCCTCTGCTGGTCCGCTCTCGCGGTCGCCGGGGCGACCCTCGCATGGCTGATCTGGTACTCGCTTCAACATATCGGCGCGGCGCCTGCGGCGCACCTGCCGCCGTATTGGGGCATTGGCATCGCGCCATTTGCGGGCGTGCTCGCCTGCATCGCGCTGCTTCCCCTGCTGCCCCCGACGCGACACTGGTGGGAGCGCAACCGCAATCGGCTCATCGTGTCGCTGACGTTCGCCGCAATGATGATTCTCTACTACCTGCTTGCCCAAGGTGCAGCGGCCGTGCCGCCGATGCTGGCGCACGCGGTCGTCGATGAGTATGTGCCGTTCATCAGCCTCCTGTTCGCGCTCTATGTGATCGCCGGCGGCATAAGTCTCAAGGGCGACCTGCCGGCCCACCCGCTGACCAACACCATCTTCCTCGCCATCGGCACGGGCATTGCCAGTTTCGTCGGCACCACCGGCGCGAGCATGCTCCTCATTCGCCCCCTGCTGCAAACCAATTCCGAGCGCAAGCACGTCACGCACACGATCGTCTTTTTCATCTTCCTGGTAAGCAATATCGGCGGCACGCTCCTGCCCATCGGCGACCCGCCTCTGTTCCTGGGATTCCTGCGCGGCGTGCCGTTTGAGTGGACGCTCGTTCTGTGGAGGGAGTGGGCGTTCTGTTGCATGATCCTTCTGGCGATCTACTTCGTGTGGGATTCAATCGTCTACAATCGCGAGTCGATACCCTCCATCCAGCGCGATGAACTCATGCGCCAGCCGCTGCGCCTTCGCGGCTTGATCAACTTCGTGTGGTTGTTGTGCGTGGTCCTGGCAGTCTGGCAGATTGTGCCGGGACGCAATCTGCCGATCGCCAATATCCAGACGGCCCGGTTGGTCCGCGAAGGGGTCCTGCTGGCACTGGTCGCGCTGTCGCTGCTCACGACGCCGCGCGGCGTGCGGGAAGACAACCGCTTCAACTACGCCGCCATCATCGAGGTCGCCGCGCTCTTCATCGGCATCTTCATCACGATGCAGGCGCCGATCGCGGTGCTCCACGCCCTCGGCGGCCAGGCCGGCATCGACCAGCCCTGGCAGTTCTTCTGGGCCACCGGCGCTCTATCGAGCGTGCTCGACAACGCCCCCACCTACGTCGTGTTCTTCGAGACCGCCAACGCCCTCACGCACGCGCCGGGGCCGGGAATCACCAACCTGGTCAACGGTCAGTTCATCCGGCAGGACCTGCTGGTGGCCATCAGCCTCGGCGCCGTGTTCATGGGCGCCAACACCTACATCGGCAATGGGCCGAACTTCATGGTCAAGGCGATCGCCGAGCAGGCCGGCGTGAAGATGCCATCGTTCTTCGGCTACGTCTTCAAGTACGCGCTGCCCATCCTCATCCCGCTTTTCGTGCTGGTGACGGTCCTCTTTCTGCTGTGACCGGCCGATCGAGGCCGCTCGCGCTCCTACGATCTTCGAACGATGGCCACCATCCACGTCAACGGCGAAGCGATCCGCCTGCCGCAGGAGTGCAGCGTCTCCGACCTGCTGCGCGACCGGCAACTTGATCGCCTCGCCTGCGCCGTCGAAGTGAACCGCAAGGTCGTGCCCAAGCGCCAGCACGCCGATCACACGCTTCGCGATGGCGACCGCATCGAGATCGTCACGCTCGTCGGCGGCGGCTGATACGAACTACCATTCCCAAGCCCATGCCGGAACTCGACGCCTCGCCAACCACTACACCCGTCCCCGCGCCGGCCCCCCTGCGCCTCGGCCCGGTGACGATCGGTAGTCGACTGATCGTCGGCACGGGCAAGTACGCCAACTACGAGATTATGCAGCAGGCTCTTGACGCCAGCGGCGCAGAAGTCGTCACGGTGGCGGTGCGGCGCGAGCGGCTGGTCGATTCCGAGGGTCGATCGCTGCTCGATTTTCTCGACACCGATCGCTACACGATCCTGTCCAACACCGCCGGCTGTTTCAATGCCGAGGATGCCGTGCGCGTCGCGCGTCTTGGCCGTGAGATCCTCGAGCAACTGAACAACCCCGGCAAGGACTGGGTCAAACTCGAGGTGCTGGGCGACAAGAAAACGCTGCTGCCCGATCCCGTCGGCACGCTCGAAGCCTGCAGGGAACTCGTGGCCGACGGCTTCGCGGTGCTGTGTTACTCCAGCGATGATCCGATCATGGCGTTGCGGCTGCGCGATGCCGGCGCGACGAGCGTGATGCCGGCGGGCTCGCCCATCGGCTCGGGCCGAGGCATCGCGAACCCGAGTGCGATCAGCATGATTCTGGAACTGCTCAAGACCGAGAATCAGGCGTTCCC
>DATKJG010000358.1:0-2353 GCA_035543215.1 Phycisphaerales bacterium
ATGAAGCCGCGCATCGACCGCTGCATGGAGAGGATCGCTGCCTCGGTCGAAATCGCAGCGGAGGCGCCCTTGGAATCGGAGAGTTGCTTGCCGGCACGGATGGCCCGCCACGGGATGTAGTGGGCGACCATCATGCCGAGAGCGGATTCGATCTGCTCCGGCGTGGCGCCGAGCATCGCGCCCCAGGTCGCGGCCGAGGCAATCGCGCCGTGCACCACGTGATCGATCTTGTAGGTCTTGAGGCTGAAGACCTCAGCGAGCCGGCCGCGAATCTCATCCAGAAGCACCATGCCGCGCAGCGCGAACGCGCCGTCCTTGCTCGCCAGCTGGGCCGCGGCGATGGCGACGGGATAGAAGTCGTTATGCCCGAACTCGCCGGCGGTGTGTCCGAGTTTCGGATTGAAGCCGAAGTTCGTGCCGTTGGAGTCCCATTCGCGCACGGCAGCGGAGTTGGCGACGATGGCTTTTTCTGGCGCCACGCACTCGCGCGAGCCCAAGACCGGCACGCCGCCTGGCGACTTCGGATAGTCCGACGCCTCGGCGCGAAGAATGCGCGGTGCGTTGGTGTTGAGCGCGATCGCCGACAGGCCGCACAGAACGCTGTCGGTGTGGAACATGAGCGTGCGCTCGAGCACCGCAGCCGACGGCTTTCCGTGGTTGCCCGACATGAAATCCACGGCGAACTGGCCGATGCCCAACGCCTGGTTGGAATCGCGCGGAAGGAGCGTGGCGGACGCCTGATCAATCTCTGGCTTGGGACGTGCGGATTTCGGCTGAGCGGTGGTTGGCATCGTCGGGTTCAGGAATGCGGGAAACAGGCTCGAAAACGCGGGAAACCGCCATCATAACGCACATTTCAGATAGGGCTTGACAGCGTCGAAGCACGCTGTACCATGCAGTTGATTGATCGTTCAACTAAGCAAAGGCGCCACCACCTCTAGTCGCCGCATGAAACTCCGCCCCGACAACACGCGTGACCGGCTCATCGATACTGCGATGGAGTTGTTCCACAGCCAAGGCTATCAGGCGACGGGGGTGGCGCAGATTCTCAAGAAGGCCGAGGTCAACTCCGGCAGTCTGTATTACTTCTTCCCCACCAAGGAAGACCTCCTCCTGGCGGTGCTCGAGAAGTACAAACTCATGCTCCATCCGGCGCTGCTGGAGCCGATCTGGAGCCGCATCGATGATCCGATCGAAAAGGTCTTCGGCCTGCTCGATGGCTACCGCCGGCTGCTGATGATGACCGAGTGCAACTACGGCTGCCCGATCGGCAACCTGGCGCTCGAGATCGGCCACTCACACGCCAAGGCCCGGCAACTGCTCGCGGACAACTTCAAGGGCTGGCGCGATGCCGTGCACGAATGCCTGAATGCGGCGGACGATCGACTGCCCAGCGACGTCGATCGTGCGCAACTCGCGTCATTCGTGCTGACGGTGATGGAAGGTGCGGTGATGCAGGCCCGCACGGAGCGCAGCCTCAAGCCGTTCGATGATGCCGTGACGCAGTTGCGCGATTACTTCGATCGCCTCACAGCCGACGGCACGCAGTGGGGCGCGCCAGCGGCTTCGGAATTGAAGCCACGGACAAACACGGATAAGGAATGACGAACGCCCATGCCCACGATCAACTGGTCTGAAATCAACTGGATCGCGGTCGCCGTCGCGGCGTTCGCCACATTCATGATTGGCGGAGTCTGGTACAGCGCATTGTTCACGAAGGCCTGGGTCAAGGCTCATCGATTTACCGACGACGACGTGAAGAAGGCCCAGGCGGAAGGTTCGATGCTCCGCTTCTTCGGCGGCATGATCGTCAGCTACGCGCTCGTTGCGCTGGGCATGGCGGTGCTTGTGCAATGGTCCGGCATTCACTCCCTAACTGGCGGACTTTCGCTGGGTGGCGTCCTGTGGCTGACGATCGTCGCGCCGATCACCTACACCAATCACCTGCCGTCGATGGTCAAGCCCGCGGGCTTCGCGATCGACGCCAGCTACGAACTCATTTATTGCCTGTTGACCGGCGCGATCCTCGGCGCCTGGCAGTGAACTGGAAAGGATGAACGGGAATGAAGATGAATGTCATCGTGATCATCGCAGTCGCATTGACGGCGATGATGCTCCTGTCGGAGAGTGCCACATCGCAGCGTGCGCAAGGCGTCGAGGACGACAGGCTGCTCGAATACTCGAGAATTGAGGTGATGGAAACAGTCGCCGCGCCGCTGGCCGATGCATGGCGGTCCTGGAGCACGAGCGCTGGCGCGATGGAGTTCTTCGCGCCGCATGCCGAGATCGAGCCTCATCCCGGCGGACCGTTCGAGATCTGGTTCATGCCGGCCAACCCGCCGGGGCAGCGCGG
>DATKJG010000359.1:0-5307 GCA_035543215.1 Phycisphaerales bacterium
ATCGCCGCTCGACGACGGGGATGATCGCACGCCATCGTCACCGGCGCACAGGGGCGATCGAACGAGCGCTGCACGACACATGGCGGCGCCGCCATCTCCCCGGCGAGCCGCGGATCCCCAGGGAGCGATTGCACTCGGCGGGCGATCTCTATCGCCAATGGGGCTGGATGGCGTACGAGTTCGGCACGCCAGGCACCACGCGCAAGTACGCATGGCGCGCCCTTCGCGCCAAGCCGCTTGATCCGGGCGCGTGGAAACTCGCGCTGTTTGCGATGGCCAGGCGTCGATGAGACGGGCAGCGGTCGAGGCCATGTCGCAAGGGCTAAACTGCGACGGTGGATTTGGACGATTTTGACCCACACGATGGTCCCGCACGCACGCGAGGAACGATCCGGCCGCACCGCCGCCATGCCAGCCGAACCGATGCGCATCACCTTTCTGCTTCCGTATGCCGGCATTTCAGGCGGCGTGCGCGTCGTTGCCATCTACGCGCAGCGCCTGCAGGAGCGCGGGCACAAGGTGGTGATCCTGTCCACTCCCTACCGGCTGTCGGGAGTGCGCGATCGGCTGGAGAACCTCTGGCATAGGTTTGGATTGTGGATGCGCGGCGAGCAGGACCCCTCGCATCTCCACGGGGTCCCCGTCACGCACATCCGTCTGCCCTCGATGGAGGTCCTGGACGCCTCGACGATTCCCGAGGGCGACGTCGTCATCGCGACGTGGTGGGAGACCGCCGAGTTTGTCGCGAAACTTCCGCCATCGCGCGGGGCGAAGGCGTACTTCGTTCAGCATTACGAGGTACACGACGGCCAGCCGGTGGAGCGCGTGCGCGCCACCTGGCGGTTGCCGATGCAGAAGATCGTCGTCGCTCAATGGCTGGCTGATGTGGCGCGGTGCGAGTTCGGCGACCCATCGACGATCGTCGTGCCCAATGCTGTCGACCTCAAGCAGTTCTCGGTGCCGCCCCGTGGCAAGCAGGCAAAGCCGACGGTTGGACTCATGTATTCCAACGCGCGCTATAAGGGATGCGACATCGCGATCAAGGCGATCGAGATCGCGCGGCGGAGCGTGCCGGACCTGCAGATCGCGGCGTTCGGCATGGCCGAGTTCCCGAGCGAGACCAACAACCTGCCAGCCGACACGCGCTACGCCTGCAATCCCGCGCAGGACCGGATCAAGGACATCTACGCATCGTGCGATGCATGGCTGTTCGCCAGCAGGTCGGAGGGTTTCGGCCTGCCGATTCTGGAGGCGATGGCTTGCCGCACGCCTGTCATCGCGACACCTGCCGGTGCGGCCCCGGAGCTGGTCGCCGCCGGTGGGGGCATCATCGTCGAGCCAGAGAACCCTGAGAGCATGGCGGCGGCCATCGTGCGGATGGCGCGCATGAGCGAGCACGAGTGGCGCACAATCTCTGACGCAGCGCATGACATCGCAGGCCGTTACACGTGGGATGACGCAACCGATCATTTCGAGGCCGCGCTGCGAGCCGCACTCCAGCAGCCGACGCGCGGCGAAGTGGCGGCCGCATGATCTGGATGTTCTGGATTGCCGTGACGCTCGTGGCTGTTGCGGGGTTGCTGATCATCGCGACACTGGCGCCGGCGGCGCTGATCAAGCGGCGCATGCGGCATGAACTCGCGCTCAAATCGCGCGGCCGGCTCGCGCTGACCTACGACGACGGACCAGGCCCGCTGCTGGCGCCGCCGCTGCTCCGCCTGCTTACGGAGCGTGGCGCGAAGGCGTCGTTCTTCCTCCTGGGGTTTCGAGCCGAACGCTTTCCGGAGACAGCCGACGCGATCCGGGCCGCCGGACACGAACTCGGCAACCACACGCACTGGCATCGCCATGCGTGGCGGACATGGCCATGGCTGGCTGTGCGCGATGTGCATCAAGGCTATGAGACGATGAGGCGATGGATGACCGGCAGCGCGCCGTTCCGCCCGCCGTTCGGCAAGCTGATCACGTGGACCTATTTCACCGCTCGACGGCGCGGTGCGCCGCTCAGCTTCTGGACGCACGATGGCGGCGACACATGGCCGGAACTGCCCGACCCGAAGACGATCGCGCAGTCGGTCGAACGCGACGGCGGCGGCGTGGTGCTTCTGCACAGCCACGATCGCGGAGAGGATCGACAGCGTTTCGTCCTCGCCGTGACCGACTGCCTGCTCGAGACCGCGCGGCAGCGCGGCTGGCACGTGTGCACGATGACGGAGATCCTCAATGCTCCGATCGCTGAGCCAGCATCGTCATCGTCGACGGCGGCCCTCGCCGGTGGAGCCGCGTAACGCATGGCGCTCGGCGGTCCGATCTCCATCAGAGAAGTCGATCCAGCATCGCCGGAATGGGATGGTCTGATCACGCGATTTGCTGATCACACGATCTTCCACAGCAGCGTGTGGCTGTCGATCGTGCAGGCGGCGCACGGGGTCAGGCCGGTGTGCGTCGAGGCCGAGCAGGCCGGGCACTGCATCGGCGTCTGGCCATACCTGGAGAAGCGCAAGGGGCCGTTCCGCGCGATCGGCTCGCCGCTGCCGGGATGGAGCACGGCATACATGGGCCCGTTGATCGCCGAGGACGCCGACGTGCCAGCAACTCTGCGCGCCTTCCTCGATCATAAATCCTTCAAGCGATATGCCTACTTTGCGTGCCGCACGCTGATTCATCGCCACGATGTCGATCTCGCCCCGTTCGGATTCGACCTGTTGACGAAGTTCGAGACGTACTGGATCGATCTGCTCGAGACTGAGGAAGCGTTGTGGGGGAATCTCAAGAGCGAATGCCGCAGCCGCGTGCGCAAGGCGGAGAAGGAAGGCGTGGAGATTCGCCGCGAGACCGATGACTCCTTTCTCGATGACTTCTGGGGCATGTCGGGGGAGACGTTCGCCAAGTCGCACATCCAGCCGACGCACACGCGCGAGTTCTGCATTCAGGTCTGGAGGAAGTTGTCGCCGCTGAATCGCGTGTACGTGCTGTCGGCGTTTGTGTCCGGCCGGCGAGCCGCGATTCTCATCCTGCCCTTTGATTCACAGACGATGTACTACTGGGGCGGCGCGAGTTATCAGGAGTTCCGCGAGGTGCCTGTGAACAATCTCCTGCATTGGCGCGCCATCCGTGACGCCAAGGCGCTCGGCCTGAAGCGCTACGATTTCGTGTCGTCCGAAGGCGGGCCCGGTCGCTTCAAGAAGACCTTCGGCCCGAAGCCCGTTGACCTCGCGCGGCATTGGGAACGCAGCCCATCCTGGCTCTTGCGCACCCTCAAGAACAGATATCAGGCGTATCTCATGAAGAAACGAAGGGTCGAGAACGAGTGATGGCCGATTTCTGACTCTGGATTCCGGATACCTGACTTGAGTTGGACTCGATCTTCTGTTCCTTTGCCGTCGTACGACCGCACTGAGCCCACGTGACCATCCTTGTTCCCATCACGCTCTACGGCTGGGTGATCGCAGCCATCAGCCTTTTCGCGATGCTGCCACCGCGCCGTGCCGCGTTGACTGCATACATCGTCGCGTGGCTTTTCCTGCCTCAGGCGGGAATTCCGCTGCCGGGCATGCCCGATCTTGACAAGGTCACTGCCTCGGGCATGGGCGTGCTGCTGGGTGTGCTGATGTTCGACGCCGGACGATTGATGACGCTGCGATTCAGCTGGGTTGATCTTCCCATGGTTGCATGGTGCATCTCATCCGTGATCTCGGCCGTGACCAATGGCCTGGGCCTGTACGACGGCCTCTCCGGCGTGCTGCGCGACATCTTCACGTGGGGAATCCCGTATTTCGTCGGTCGGCTGTACTTCAACGATCTGCAGTCGCTGCGCGAACTGGCGATTGGAATCTTCATCGGCGGTCTGGTGTACGTGCCACTGTGCCTGATCGAGATTCGACTGAGCCCGCAGTTGCACCGGATCCTGTACGGCTTCCATCCCGCGCACTTCGCGATGGCGATTCGCTTCGGCGGCTACCGGCCGATGGTCTTCATGCAGCACGGCCTGGCAGTCGGCATGTGGATGACCAGCGCGACACTCGTTGGCGCGTGGTTGTGGATGAGCGGCGCCCTGACGCGCGTCCGCAGCCTGCCGATGTGGCTGCTCGTTGGCGCGCTGGCCGTGACCACCGTTCTGTGCAAGAGCATGGGGGCGCTGGCACTTCTTGGACTTGGAATCTCGTTTCTCCTGACCGCCAGAATCGTGCGCGTCAACATCCTGCTGGCGCTGATCATGTTCATCGCGCCGGTGTACATGATCGCACGCATCGAAGGCTGGTGGAACGGGGCAGAACTGGTGAACATCGCCACGAGCATCGATGAGGAACGCGCCCAGTCGCTGCAGGATCGGCTGAACGAGGAGGACTTGCTGATGGCGCGGGCCTCGGAGCGGCCGCTTTGGGGCTGGGGCGGCTGGGGACGATGGCGCATCAAGGATGAATGGACGGGCGAGGACCTGACATCGTCCGATGGCATGTGGGTGATCGTCCGCGGCGAGCGTGGCAACTTCGGGTTGATCGCCAACACGCTGCTTGTGCTGCTGCCGTTCGCGCTGTTTGTGGTGCGCGTGCCGGCGCGCGAGTGGGCCAGGCCGGCGTTCGCAGCACCCGCAGCGCTGGCGGTGCTCCTGCTGATGTGGTCGATCGACAACCTCTTCAATGCGATGCACAACCCGATCTACATCATCGCCGCGGGCGGGCTCGTGGGGCTGTACCTCGCCTATCCTCGACTGATCGCCCGTCAGCGCGCGATGCAGCAGCAATTCGCCATGATGGTCATGGCCCAGCAGCAGGCCTACATGCAGGAGCAGCAGCGCCTCGCAGGCCCAGCAGGCGGATCACGATGAATCGCGCCGGCGAGATCACCACCATCTTTCTCCCCTGATCATGATCGCGCCCACGTCAACCTCGCGCACCAGTCTGGAGCATGCGGCGGCGGATCGAACGCGCGATGCCCGGCCGCGCCTGGCCATCTGCACAGCCCTTGAGGCGACGAGGGGGAAGCGCGATGGGTCGTTCGTACTGACGCGCAAGTTCCTGGAGGGGGTGCGCGAGTACGGCCGGTACTGGCCGGGCTCGATTGCCGTGTGGGTGCAGCGCCTGACGCAGGCCGATGGGAACCTTGATCACGTCGAGGTCCATCCATCGGAACTGCCGTTCGACCTGCAATGGATCGAGGGTGACGAACGCGATGGCGATCGATTCCTGCCGGCTATCCGGTCCGCCGACCTCGTGCTGGCGGCACTAGTCGATCGCCACGTCGCCCTGGCCGAGTTGTGTCAGCGGCAGGGCGTGCCGCTTGTCTATGTCTCCGAGTACTCGATCA
>DATKJG010000360.1:0-25472 GCA_035543215.1 Phycisphaerales bacterium
CGGCCGTCGCTGCCGCGAGGCGTTGAAGGCGCTGGAGATCATGTCGGCGATGAGGCTGAGCGGAGCGTGGGTCGGCCGGTACAACTTGACGATGCGTTCAGCCCCTTGTGGGGGGGGTGCGTCGAGGATCTCGATCATCTGCTCGACCACGTCGAACTTGTCGCCGCGGCCTGTGACGATGAGCGTGTTCAGCCGCGCATCAGCCTGTACCGCAATCGTGTCCTTCTTCGACGACTGGGGCCGCGGCGGCCAGAAGTACATGAACGCGTCCGGCTGGTTGTACAGCAGGTCGTTGACGAGATTCTGCACCGTGCGCTGAATCTCTGTAGCCCGCGCGTTCTTCAGTTGGAACACCTTGAAGGTCAGCGCGCCGGCAGCCTCGGCCGTGTCAAACTGCTCGACAAGTTTCTGCACGTCGGCGAAGTCGGCGTCGTTGGCGCATACCAGCAGCGTGTTGCTCGATTCGATCGCCATCACCGCCACGGCCGCCTTGGGCTGGCCGCCCGTCCCGCCGCCTTCGCGCGTCTGCGCCTGCAGCGCGGCGCGGCGGTCGTAGAACTGCTGAATGGCCTGGGCCACCGATTCCGCCGGCGCCTTGGCCAACGTGATCGTTCGCACCGGGAACTTCTGCTCGGGTGGCTTGGCGAAGGCGGCGATCAGGTCGCTGACGATCTTGAAATCAATGTCGTTCGCCGCCACGATCAGCGCGTTGGAAGGACCGTCGGCCAGAACGCTCACGCGCTTGGTGAGGTCGCCCGGCTGCCCTGCCGCAGGCGCGTACTTCTGCAATATCTGGCTGATCATCGTCGCGATGTGCCGCGCATCCAGTTCGGCCGGCAGGGCGATGGAGCGGATCTTGCCGGGCGCGGCGGGCAACTGCTCCTGCATCTGCTTCAGCAGCGCGATGATGCGCTCGACGGCGCGCGGCGCGCCGAGAAAAACGAGGGAGTTGGTCGCCTGATCCACCGCGATCGTGACGTCGGGCTCCTGTTGCGGCGACGGTGGAGCATCCTGTGCCATCGCGATCACGCACGTTGCGAGCATCGCCTGTATCGAAACGCCTGCAGCACTGGACTGCGAGCCGCTCGCGGGAGTCGCTTGCGGTTTCGCACCCTCGCCTCGCGAGTTCAGCAACTCTTCAAGCGTCATCACCTCGACCGTCGGCCCGCCCTCACCGTCACGCTGCAGCATCTTCTTGAGCGCCGCCGCGATGTCGGCCGCGTTGCCGCGCGCCGGATCGAGTGGAACCACCTTCATTTGCCGGCCACTGGCGAGAGCTGCCTGATCGACGCGCTTCACAACCTCCTCGATGGCGTGAAACTGCTCGGCCGTGCCGCGCACCAGCAGGCTGTTGCTGGCAGGGTCGACGCGAATGACCGGCTTGCGGGCCGCCGGATCCTCGGCGAACACGGCATCCAGACTCGTGGCGAGTTGCGCGGCGTCAGCGTTCACCAGTGTCAGCACCTGGACGGAGCGCTCAGCATCGCCCGATCGCTCCTGATCCAGTTCAGCCACGAGTTGCCCGGCCAGCGGCATGAGTTGGGCCGGTGCGCTGATCAGCAGACGATTGCCTGCGACATCGGGAAAGACCGACGGCTGGGCGATGCTTACGCCCGCGCGCACGATGGCCCGCAAGTCCGCCGGCCAGCGGCTCGGATCGCGCAACAGACCCTGCACAATCTGCGCCAGCATCTCGGCCGGGGCGTTCTTCAGGCCAATCAGTCGCAGATCGATCTGCGGCGCAGCCAGCGCTTGCGCATCGCGCTCGGCGAGCATCGCCATGGCACGCTGCGTTTCGGCTTCGGGGCCGATGACCACGATCGCGCCCGATTGCGGCTCAGCGACGATTTCCAGCGTTGTCCGTGTCGCAGCCCCTCCGATCGGCCGGGTCGCATCCATCACGCGCTTGACGTTGGCGGCCAGCGAATTGATATCGAGCGAGTTCTTCGGCGTGAACACACTGCTGACGCGCTGCGACTGGTCATCGGGCGCATCCAATTGCTTGATCAACGTCTCGGCCAGCGCCAGCGCCTGCTGCGGACCGCTGACGATCAGGCTGTTGGTGCGGGCGTCCGCTTCGACGCGGATCTTCGGTGTGAGATTGAGTTGGCCGCGGCTGGCGCGAATGCGCTCCAGCAGGATGCGCGGATCGGTCTCCTGCTGATCGTTCAGCAGGTTCTGCACCGTCTGGGAAATCTTCGTCGCGTCGGCGTGTTGAAGCGTGAAGGTCTTGGCATCCATCGCATCGGACGTCGGCCGTGCATCCAGCGGCTCGATCAGGGCTTCGACTTCCGCGAGTTCTGCCTCGAGCCCGACCATGATGATGGCATTGGAGCCCGGCCCCGCGAAAAGCTTGACGCTGACCGGCTCGCCCGTGGCCTTGCTCACCATGCTCGGCAGCGCGGCCATGAGCGATTGCGACACGCTGCCGGCATCGGCGAAGGTCAGGGGTTTGACACGCACGATCGGATCGCCAACCGACGCCGTGCCACTGTCGAGTTGCTGAATCAGCGTCTCGGCCACGGGCATGATCGCCTCGGGCGCCGAGAGAATGAGCGTGTTGGTCTTGCGGTCGGCTGTGACATTCAGCAGCGCCGCGGCCTCGTTCTTCGCCTCGGGCAGGTCCTGAGCGATGCGCGTCAGAAGCACCTGGCGCAGCATCTCGGCGATGGTCTCGGCCTTGGCGTTCTTCAAGGTGAAGAAGCGCAGCGTGGTGGCCGGGCCCGCGCGCTGCACGTCAAGATCCTTCAGAACGGTTTCGACACGCGCGAAGATCTCAGCAGGACCCGACACGACCAGGGCCTTGCTGACCGGCTCGGTGGCGATGTTGGTCGGCGTGCGCTGATCCGCGGCTCCCCCACTGCCAAGCGAATTGGATGCGGCGAGTTGGCGCAGGGTCTGCGCGATGGATTCAAGATTGGCGTGTTCGACACGATACGTGCGTACCTGCGTCTCCACGGAGAGTTGCGCGCGATCAAGTTGATCCACCAACTGCTGGAACCCCGCCATGCGCTGCACCGGCGCATCGACGATGAGCGAGTTGGTCTGTGCATCGGCCCGCACGACGACCTCGCGCGGCTTGGCCAGTTGCGGCAGCGGCCGGCCGCGTGCATCCAAAGGAGGAGGGGGAGCGGGGTACATCTCGTCGATCGTGCGCGCCAACTGCTCCGCACGCGCGACCTTCAGCGGGAAGATGCGAATCTCGCGGCCTTCCAGGTCGGTCCGCTCGACGGTGTTCAATTCCTCCACCATCTTCTGGATGTCGCCCAGGAGGTCGGGATGCGCCGCCACCAGCAGAGCATTGGTGACGGGATCGGCGGCGATGTTGACGGGCTTGGCCTTGCGCTCGGAGGCGGTGCGCTGGTTGTATTGATTCATCAGCGCACTGGCGACCGAACCCGCATCGGCGATCTTCAACTGCAGGATGCGCAGCGGCGGCATGCCGGCCCCCACGGCCGCTTCCTTGCTATCGAGACTTGCCGCCAGCGATTCCAGCACGGCCAGTTGCTCGGGCGTCGCGGTGATCACCAGAGTGTTCAATTGATCGACCGGCGTGAACGTCGGCGCGACGTACTGCGAGCCGTCGGACGGCTGAAGCAGCGGCTGGGCCAGTGTGTTGAGCGGGCCGGCGATCTCGCTTGGCAGAACGCTGGTCAGCGTGATGCGCCTGGCTTCGCGCGCCACGGTCACGTTGCCTTCGATCATGCGCAGCGTGGTGGTGAATTGCTCGACTGCTCTTGCCGATCCGACAGCCGTCACGACGCGCGCGTCGGGATCGACCTCGACGGAGATGGTGCGCGAGGTCTCATCCAGAGCCGCCGATTGCTCATCGAAGAGTTTGCGTGCCTGATCGACGATCTTGACCGGGTCGCCGGCCGCGATGCGCAATTGCCGCACCTGCTTGTCGGCCGGCGCCTGGCGGTCCAGCGCCTGCGCCAAGGCGCGCACCGAGGCGACATCGCCCGGCAGGCCGGTGACGAGGATCGACTTGCCGTCGGGCCCCGGTGCGATCTTCATGACCGCCGCCTGCCGGCGTGTGAGCATGCTCTGCACCGCGGTGACAACGGCCTGGGCATTGGCGCGCTGGAGTTCGATCACTGCCGCGCCGCTCTGTTCGTTGCTTGCCTGCTGAGTCGCCGCCGGCTCACCCTCGAGTTCGCGAATGAGCGCCTTGGCCTCGACGATCTGCGCCTCAGTGCCGAGCATCACCACCTTCGACATTTCATCGAGCGCGATGATCGTCGGCCGCGGTGGCTGATTGGGATTACGCGGCGGCGCGTTGGGATCCGCCCCGCCGCCCGCCCCGCCGCCGCGCTCGTACAACTGCCGCAGGCGATTCGCCGCATCCTGGGCGCTGATGATCGACAACGTTGCGCTCCACAGCGTCCGGCCGGCGCTCGCAGCGTCGCTGGCGGGCACGTCCAGCAACTTGATCGCCTCGCGCAGACCATCGATCTTCGCCTGAACGCCCTTGGCGATAACCGAATTGGTCCGCTCATCCGCGGTGATCGTCAACCCCGGCATCTGATCCTCTTCCAGTTTGACCTGCCGGCCCTCCTGGTTGATGACATACTTCTCCACACGCTGACTGAGCAAGGCCTTGAGCGGCGTCATCAGTTCCACCGCCTTGGCATGCTTGATCGCGAAGATCTCAACTTGGCCTTCGGGATCGGCCTGATCGAGTTGCGTGACGATCGCCAGCAATCGCCGCACCTGCCCGGCGGTCTCGGTGATCATCAGCGAGTTCTGCTGCTCCATCGCCGCCACGGAGCCGTACGCGGCGTTGACCATCGCCCCGAGTTTCTCCGCGAGGTTCTTGGCCAGCGCGATCTTCAACGGCATCACGACGGTCACGATCTGGTCGTCGGTTACCGACTCCGGCAGCGTGCCGGTAAAGGTCGGAATGTTCTCCTTCGCCATCTCCGTGAGTTTCTGCAGGTACAGCATGTTGCCGTCGACGCGCAACATCACGCCCTTGCTCTGCAGGATGATGTTGAGGATGCGCAGGGCCTCGGGCATGTCGTAGCCGCGCGGCGAGACGTAATCGAGCGTGCCTTCGGGAACATCCGATTCCCAGACCACCGGCAGCCCGGTCGAGCGCGCGAAGAAATCGATGACCTGGCGATAGGTCGCACCCTTGAAGTTGAAGCGAATGTCGAGCGGCGCTGCGGGGGCAGCGGGTACGGCAGGTGGAGCCTGCGCCGTCGCGGGTTGCGTGGCGGCTGGTTGCTCGGCGACCGGGGCGGACGGTGCGGCTGCGGCCGGCTGCGATGCCGGCGCGGTCGCAGGCGGATCCTGCGCCAGCACCGTGCCGCTCATCAGCGCCAGCGCGGCAATTGGGATGCGCACACCAACAGACAGCGATTTGCAACGTGCTCTTTGCATCCTTCACCTCCGTTCTTTCCCGCAGCGAGAGGGGAAAGGACGTTCTCGGTCACAACCTGTCTTGCCCGCGCGCCGAGCCAGTCATTGGCCAGCGGGCGAGCGCTGATCCATCGTCGAGCCCACCGCCACAATGACGTGCTGCTCGCCGAGCGTGAACTCAGCGGCCTCGGCGTCGCGCGCCGCGCCGTGGAACACCATGGCATCGAGGGCCTGGCCCGGCGCAAGCACGCGTGTCTGTCCGCTCGGCTGATGCCGCAGCCATGCCTCGACGCCCGATGGCCCCTGCGCCACGCCCGTGAGGGCCCATTCGCCAAAGGGGAATGGCGGCGGCGCGGGTGCGGCGGCGGCCGGCTGCTCGGTCTTTGGCGGAGCCGGCGGGGCGGGTGGAGGCGGCACTCGGAATGGGTTGCCGCTGACCAGCGCAGCGAAACGCGACTGCAATTCGGGATTGGGCGGCTGCGCTGGCTGTTCGGTCTTCGGTTCGCGGCCGGGCAGGAAAAGCGTCGTCAGCCGCAGCGACACGTTGAGGCGGGCCCCATTGTCGCGCGGATCCAGCCGCACCTCGTCGATGCGCTTGATCCACGGTTCGGCCTCGATGGCGGTGATCAGCCGCACGACGTCGGCCAGCGCGCCGACGCCGGAGATCGACGCCTCGACCTCGACGAAGTCGATCTCATCGCGCAGCGGCTTATACGACGCGGAGGAGAACAGCACGCGCGCCGGCGTGCCCTTGGGCCGGCCCGAGCCATCGGTGCCCACGGAAACGCCCTGCAGTTTCGATTGCTCGGCCAGGCGATTGAGCCGCGTGCGAAGTCGGTGATCGGCCGACTCGAGGCTGCCGCCGAGCGTGCGATCGACGATGGCCTGCAGATCGCGCGAGACGCCGGCCTTCTTCTGAGCGGCGTCGCGATGGCGCGCCAGTGTCGCGTTCGCGCCGTCGAGGTCTTCGATCAACGTACGGCGCGGCGCGAGATACCACTTGTTGACGGCGCTGTACAGCAGCCCCGCACACGCGAGGCCGGCGATCGCGATCGCGATGGGCTTGAGGATCGAGCTCATCGCTCCGGCTCCGCGACCGGTTCGCTGGCGTCGGCCGATGTGACCGTCTGGTCAGTGGCCTTCGCGTCCGGATTCGCCGCCGTCGATTTCCGATCGCTCACAGGCGTGGCGGGCTGCGGCGCATCCGCGGGCGCCGCGGCCTGTGTTCGCAGGCGATAGGTGAAGCCGAACGGCATGCGCTTGCCGCCGCGCGCATCGGCACCCGTCGTACTCGCGGCGTAGATCGGATTCTGAATGAGCGCGCCGCGGAAGGCGTCGGCCGTAGCGCGATTGCGGGCTTCGCCATCGATCACGATCGTCGCCTGGTGACCGGCGCTCCAGCGGTTGCTCCGCCGGTCGTAGGTTACGCCGCGAAACTCCAGTGTGCCGGTCCAGGAATCGAGCACGATCTGCTCCGGCGGCGGGGCGACCTTGGCCAGGAACATGGCGTGATCGAGCCAATCGACATGAACGCTCTGCCACTGCTCCAGGTGCGCGAGCTTGTAGGCATCGCGGAAACTGCGGGCGTACGCGGCGTCATCCGACTTGTTCGTGCTCGCCAGCGTGCTGACGCGACTCTGCAGCGATTGCAGGTCATTTCGCATCAGCGTGAAGGCGACGCCGCCGATGACCACGGCCGCCGCGGCCGCCAGCAGTCGTCGCTGCCGCGCCCGCGCGCCGACATCGGGCGTCTTGCGCGGATGCAGAAAGTCGATGCGCTCGACGGAGGATTCGCCTTCAAGCAGCAGACCCACCAACGGCCAGACGCGCGAGAGGTCCGGCGGTCCTTCGCCAGGCGCGGTGCGCTCGTCGATCTCGACGCAAGGATGCTCGCGCAGAACCTTCACCGGCATCTTCAGCATTTCGCCGACCGGACCCGCGGCGTACTCGGCCACGCGGCGATCGCCCATGATCACGGCCTGCCCGATGCCGCCGGAGTCGTCGCCTGAGCGGTAACTCATCCAGGTTCGCCGCGCCTCGGTGACGACGGCCTCGGCCATGGCCAGCGCATCCTGCGGCGCGGGCACCTCCGCCGCGCGCGAGAACCGGATTGAGCCTTCGCTGAGGACGCAGAACTCGACGCCCTCGCCGACGACGTCGACGGCGAGCGTTGCCGGCGCTTCGCTCGCGCGCACAGAGTCGGCGACGGGAGCGCTTTCCGATTCATCGGCGACCCTTCCCACATCCTCGACGCGGACGCTGATGGTCTGCGGCTCGACCAGCAGGTTCATGAGCGCGGCCGCGCCCATCGTCCGCAGCGCGATGCGCTGCACCTTCAGGCCGGCTTCGTCCATCACCTGCTGCACGAACTCGATCTGCTTGCGCGGCACGGCGACCGCCAGCACCGTGGTGCTGGCCTCGTGCCGTTCGACGGCCACGAAATCGATGACTGCGGTCTCGGCGTCGAAAGGCAATTCCCGCTGCATGGCCAGACGCGTCATGTCCGGCAGTTCGGCCGGGTCGACGGTCGGGAGGATGATGCGCTTGAGGATGACGTGCTCGCGGCCGACGGAAATTGTGGCCGGTCCGCGGGAAAATCCAGCCGCGGCGAGCCGCTCGGCCAGCCACCGGCCGGCTGCTGCCGGGTCGTCAAGGTTCAGGTCCGTGGGAACGTCGGCGACCACGACCCGCCCGACGCGCACGCCGCGGCGCGCCACGGCCGCAGCCTGCACCGCCCGAAGGCGCCGCCGGCCAAGGTCGATCGCGATCGCGTTGCGTGTTCCCATTCGTCCTCCGCTGAAACTGCACGCTGGGTCATCCTGACCGGTCACGGAACGCCGCCGGAGCGGGAAAGCCATGGTAGCGATGAGGCCTGCCGATGCACGTCATGCCGCGGGGCCGATCGCGGTTTTTTTCCCGTCGGCAACGATTTCGACGCGCACGAGTGTGCACAACCTGCGAAGTGCGCGGAGAACGGGAAGATAGTGAAGACTGACTTGTAGGGCCGGCGCGCCGGCCGGTTGCAAAACCCCATGCAGCCACAGACTCATGGACCGGAGGTCCAGCGGCCGATGCGCCCCGGCCCTCTTGGCTCCGAAGGCGCCGGCTGCGTGTCGTTCTCTCCATCGCCTCGACCCGGCGCGCGCGGCCGTGCATTCGTCGTCGGCCTGCTTGCAGGCTGCGTGCCTGCACTCGGCGCGGGCTCGACATCGGCCTGCACCGCTTCGGGTTCGCTGAACGTGGATTCCTCCGTGCTGTTCGCCTCCAGCGCCATCAGTGCCGCATCGCGCAGGAGCGTGATGTCGCGCAGGTACGCGATGCGCGGCTTTGGCCCCGCCAGATCAATCACCAGTTCCTGCACCTGCGGATTGATGATCGGCCCGTCCGGCGCATCGGCGTTGACCTCGCCTGCGGCCAGGCGAACGCGATAGGTCCAGCATCGAGCCGTCACGCGGCCCGCCATTTGCTCATATGTTTCCGGCGAGATGATCTGACTGGTCACGGGCCAGGCGCTGGTGCCCCGCTCCACAGGCGAGAGGTCCTGCCTGACGCTGATCATCTGGTCCACCTGTTCGGGCGTGACTCCCGGAAGGGCCAGCAACGCCTCGCGCGGCGCGGCGTTGATGTCCAGACGTCCGAAATGCAGATCGCCCGCTTCGGTGGTGAAGGCGTCGAGAATCGCCGGCCACTGCTCCAACGGCGTCTTGTAGGCGCGCATCGCCTTGACGAGACTGGTATCGCTGTCGAACTTCGTGCCGCTCTCGAACACCTGCTTCATGACCGTGGCTGCGTCGGCGCCGAATCGCTCCTCGATGCGCTTCCCGAGTTCCTCGCTCCATTTCTGGTTGAGGTTGATCCGCCGGTTGGAGGTGTACTGCACAGCCGGCTCGACGGAGAAGACGGTCACGACATCGGCGAGACCGAGCGGCCGCGAAGCGCTCGAGTTGGTCGCCACGACGCGCACATGCACCGGCCGACTCGCATCGATCGCCAAGAGCGCGATCGTTGTGCCATATAGCATCTCGATGCTCATGCCCGGCGCGGCGAGCAGTTCACTCACCGATTGGACCGGCCGCCCCAGGCCATCGCGCCAGGCAATGATGCCATCCGCCGCGACGTGATCGACCAGGCCCGTGCGCGCCAGCGCCTCAGCGTCGACGCGGTTGAGATCGAGTTTCGCGGCTTCGGGCGCGAGGATTCCGCCATCGGCGTTGACGGCCAGCAGCCGCACGACGCCCGCGCGCGTGCCGGCCTCATAGACGAGGTACTGCGGATCGAGTTCGGGAAGCTCGCCTGCGAGAATGCGATCGCGCTGATCGGCGAGGCGGCTCATGATGGCCTGCGCGCCTGACCACAACAACGCCCGAGCCTGGGCGGCATCAGCGCTGCCGGCCGCGCCTGCGGCCTCCGTCTGCGATACGTAGAGGAGGCCGGTCGCCACCAGAATCGCGCTCATCATGCACACCAGCACGGCCAGCATGATGAAGGAACGCCGGGCCGGCGAAGGTGATCGGTCACCGCTCATTCGCCGCCGCCGCCTCCTCCCCGCCATCTGGAATAACAATCACGCGCCGGCGATCGGGCGGCGGCGCTCGGAACGACTCCGACTCGCTCATCATGGCGAAGGCGTTCTCGTCGAAGTTCCCAGCGGATTCGCCCGGCTGCGTCGAAGGTCCCGCGCCCGATGCGGCACTCGAAGCATCACCCGGCCAGGGGTTGAACCACACACACACCTCGACCGCAGCGGGAAGTCGATTGGCAGCAAGACTGTCGAACGATGCCTGCCATTGCCGTCCATCGAGATAGCGGAAGCGGATGTGTGCAATATCTCCGCCCAGCGCGGCGAACTCAGACGCCTCGCCCGCGAGGTGCTTGCGCGCCTCGAGGCTGTGGTTGCCCGCGTTGAACTGGTATTCGACAGCGTGCAGATCGCCCAGGGCCGCGGGATCATCCATGGCGCGCGAGGCCAGTTGCGTCATCACGCCGCGTGTGAGGATGCGCAGATGCGTCGCATCGCCGGTGATACCGGGGCCGTTGCGCGAATCGCCGACGAGACACGCGGCCAAGTCGCCTTCCACCCGCTCGATGAGCGTGGCAGCGGCCCGCTGCCGAGCCGCGTGTTCGAGTGTGCGGACGCGCGTCGCCAGCATGTCCTGGAGAAACACGAACATCGTCGCGCCGAGGATCAAGGCCAGTGCGATGGCGATGAGCACCTCCAGAAGCGTGAAGGCCCGTCGGGTCATCGCTCGCCTCCGTCCGGAAGCCCACGTGTCATTTCGTCCTCGGCGAATGGCTGGCCCGCATCCTCACGCAGTGCCACCAATTGCCGCAGCGTGTAGCGCATCGGGCTCTCGCCGGCGGCTTCCAGTTCGGCCGGCATGTTCTCTATCACCGTCAGCTCGACGAGTGTCAGGTTGCCGAACTCGCTGCGCGCGGTTGAGACCTCGATGCGCCAGCGCGGCTCTTCGGCTGCGGCATGGGAGTCGGTGGAATTCGGATCGTCGATGTCGGCATCGCCGCGGAGGCCGCCAAGCGTCGTCAATCCCGCCTCGAGTTCAGCCATGCGCGACCTCGCAAGATCCACCGCCTCCTGCTGCAGGCGCGTGCGTTCGAGGGTTCTGGTCACCGAGCGCACGGAGGCGAGCGTCAGCGCCGCCGCGCCGACGAAGAGCGCCACCGCCAGCATGACCTCGAACAACACGCCGCCGCGCCGATGCTCGCCGAAACTGGCGTCAGCGCCGCAGGCCATGATCAATCACCGCGAGCCGGTCGCTGGATGAGGCTGTCCTGCTTTGTCGATGGCCACGCGTCATCGGCGGCGGACTGGTCGGCAGGCAACGAGTTGTTACCCGATGGCATCGATTCGTCGGTGAGATCGGACAGGCGATGGAACATCGGCAGGCCGGACCAAGGATTGATCGTGATGCGGCCGAGGCGTCCCTGACCGTCATCGAGCCAGAGGTCATTGCCCACCATCGCCGAGCCATCGGGCATGAAGACCGCGAGGCGCACATCCTGTCCCTGCGCAAGTGCGTCGAGCACATCCGCGTCGCTGTCCCGAGCGACGGAGACCATCGTGCCGTCCGGCATGCAGATCTCCTCCATATCGGCGGCGTCGCCGGCAAACGGCGGATGTGTTCCAATTCGCATTCCGCGGCCAAGTGGGCGAATGGCCCAAGCCTCGGCAATGGCGCGATTCGACGAATCCGCGTCAGCATTGCCGCCGTTGCTGGCGGGCAGGCCTGACACTTCGTCACGTTCCGACGTCGAGCCGTGCCTGGGGGTGGGATTCTCGCGCGCACTGGAAGCCAAGGGCGAGGTGCCGGGCTCGATCGTGTCGAGAGCTCCCTGCGCATCCCACGGCGCATACACGCGCGCCTGCACCTGGCCGGTCATGGGGCTGTAGGTCACTTCAACCGCTTCGCCAGTCACCTGGGCATGGGCCCGGGCCATCATCAACTGCTCATTGGTGCCGTCGGCCGCGGCTTCAAACGCTCGCTCATCCAGGCGCTTGATCACGGTCGGCGCGACGATCGCCGCCAGGGCCGCCAACAACACCAGCGCGATCAACACCTCGAGCAGGGTCATTGCCGGGCGGCGTGTGCGTGCGTGCTGGAGCGTCATGTGGGCGTGCATGCGCGGTCTCCTTGAACAATGGATGCCGGCGGGCCGGCGCGGTCTCAGCCGCCGCCGCTGCCGCTAGCGCCGCTCCCGGAATCAGGAGGCGGAGCGAATCCATCGCCACTATCGGCATTGGAGCCGCTGGTCCCTTGCGAAGACGCGTTGGTGATGTCGTCCTCAGTCCCCTCCTGCTTGTCGGGGCCAAAGGAGACGAGGTCGTACCCCTCGGTGTTCACTTCGCCTGGACAGTGATAAACGAGTTCCGAGCCCCACGTGTCCTTGGTGATGGGCGACTCGAGGTACTTGCCGCGCCAATTGGTGGCTTCATCCTCGCTGACCAGCAGCGACTTGTCCCACAGAGCCGCGAGGCCCTCCTCATCGCTCGGATAGCGCTTCATGTCGAGTTTGAACTGCTTGAGCGCGCCATCGATGTTCTGGAACTGCACCTTCTGCAGATCAATGTCCGCCTGCTCCTTGCGCGGGATGAGATTCACGACCACCAGGCCGCCAATCGCCAGAAGGATGGCGATGACGATAAGCACTTCGATGAGCGTGAGGCCCCGGCGGCGGGGCCGGGCGGCGGAGAATCGGGAGGCGCGGGGTATGGTGTTCACGAGAAGACCCTCCAATTTCGAGATCCGGCGATGCGGCCGCGACATCCATGCCGGGCCGAATGAAAAGTGTATGCCCATTCGCCTGCCTAGTGCAAACTAACCGGCGAGACGTTTTTTGGATGCGTCGAGGCGGGAGCGGGCGGTTCATGGACCGTTTCACCCCGAGAGCCCTGAACTCATACGCATCATGGGCACGATGAGCGCAATGAAAATGAACAGCACCACGCCCGCCATGCACAGCAACAGGGCCGGCTCGACCAGTCGCAGAAACACGTTCAGCAGGCGGTCAATACGCTTCTCGATGGTGTCAGCGATGGTCACCAGCACACTTGGCAGGTTGTTCGCCGACTCGCCCACGCTGATCATCTCGATCACGTCGTCGTCGAACAGGCCGCTGTCAGCGAGTGGTTTGCTCAGCGTTTCGCCGGCGCGGACCGCCTCACCGGCGCGGTCGATCGCCTCGGCCAGCAGGATGTTGCCGGCGGCATCGCGGCTGATCTGCATGGCCTGCAGCACCGGGATGCCGTTCTCCAGCAGCGTGCCGAGTATGCGCGCGAAACGCCCGACAGCCACGGCGCGGGTAAGCGGGCCGATCGCGGGCATCCTGGTCTGCAACTCCGCCAGGCCGCGCTGGACGCGCGGCGAGCGAGCGAGCCGCCACAATCCCAGGGCCACGAGCGCCGCGATCACCAGGATCGGCAGCCACCAGTGCGTTAGCGCATAGGAGGCGGATAGCAGCACCTTGGTCGGCCAGGGCAGTTGGATGCGCGCGTAGAAATCCTTGAAGCGCGGCACGAAGACCAGCAGCGCGAAGATCACAATGCCCGCGCCCACCGTGAGCAGCACCAGCGGATAGATGAGGCTGCCGACCAATCGCGCACGAAGGTCCGCCTGATGCTCGAGAAACGTGCCCATGCGCGCGAGGACCGAATCAAGAAAGCCGCCCTTCTCGCCGGCCCGCACCATGGCGATCTGCACAGGGGGGAAGAATTCGCCATGCGTGGCCATGGCATCGCCCAGACGCTGACCATCGGCGACGGCGTCGGCGACCTTGTCCCACGTTCCGGCGAGGCGTGGATTCGACTTGCCGCGACCCAAGAGGCGCAGGCCGCGCAGAAGCGGCACGCCTGCCCGGAGGAGATCCGCCAGTTGCCGGTATGACGCGGCGAGCGGCCGCACACCGACACCGCGTCTGCCCACGCCCAGCCTCGGCCTGTCGCGCAATTCCTCAACGCGCACGGGAGCCAGGGCCCGGCTCTGCAGTTCCGCCAGCACGGCCGCGGAACTCGCACCGGCAAGCCGGCCCTCGATCTTCTGGCCAGCGGCATCGCGCGCGATGTAGGTGAACGTGGGCACGGTGAGCCTGATTGTACGAATCGCGCGCGGCTATGCGTGCGGGAAACGCGCGCGTCTCATGATCGCGCAGTGTCGCACGCTTCTCCATATTCCCGCGGCAACACGTTGCACGACTGTTCGGAAGGCCCACCGCCCGATAGATTGCCGCACCATGGCGGAAACGGGACATGCTCGCAACGCTCGTCAGGCAATTGACTGGCCCCGCATTGCGGCGTCGGAAGAGTTCCGCGCACTGACGGCAGCCAAGCGCCGCTTCATCATTCCCGGCGCCATCTTCTTCATCATCTATTACTTCGCGCTGCCGGCGCTGGTCGGCTACCTCCCCGACGTCATGGAGCGGCGCGTCTGGGGCGCGATCAACCTGGCGTACGTCTTCGCGCTGTCGCAGTTCTTCATGGCGTGGATCGTCATGTGGCTCTATGTGCGCGCGGCGCGACGCTGGGACGCGATGGAGCGGGAGATCATCAATCGCGTGAGCGCGCAGTAACGCATGAACACGCCGCTGCTGATGTTCCTCGCCTTCGTCGCGCTGACCCTTGCGATCACCTACTGGGCCAGCAAGCGCTCGAAGACCACCGCGGAGTTCTACAGCGCGGGTCGCACCATCACGGGCTTTCAGAACGGCTGGGCCGTCGCGGGTGATTACATGTCGGCCGCATCGTTCCTCGGAATCGCCGGGCTGATCGCCTTCTTCGGCTACGACGGATTCATGTACAGCGTCGGCTGGCTGGTGGCGTACCTCACGGTTCTGCTGGTGGTGGCCGAGCCGCTGCGCAACACCGGCAAGTTCACCATGGCCGACGTGCTGGCGTTCCGTCTGCGCAGGCCCAGCGTGCGAACCGTCGCGGCCTTCAGCACTCTGACCGTGAGCCTGTTCTACATGATCGCACAGATGGTCGGCGCGGGCTCGCTGGTAAACCTGCTCATTCCGCAGGTGTCGTTCAACACCGCAATCGTCGTCGTCGGCGTGCTGATGCTGGTGTACGTGATCTTCGGCGGCATGCTCGCAACCACGTGGGTGCAGATCGTCAAGGCCGTGCTGCTGATGAGCGGCACGATCCTGCTCTCGCTGCTTGTGCTGAACCGCTTCGGTTTCTCCATCACGCGGTTCTTCGACGCCGTGGCCCAGGTGAAGGGCACGATCAAGATGCCGGATGGCACGAGCGTGACCAAGGACTTCACGCAGCCGGGATTGCGCTACAACGGCCAATGGGGCGCGCTCGACCTGATCTCGCTGGGCATCGCGCTGATCTTCGGCACCGCCGGCCTGCCACACATCCTGGTGCGCTTCTACACGGTGCCCAGCGCGAAGGCGGCCCGCACAAGCGTGGTGTGGGCGATGATCCTGATCGGATCGTTCTACATCATGACAACCTTCCTGGGCTTTGGGGCTGCGACGCTGGTAGGCAAGGCGAACATCGGCGCCAGGCTCGCCGGCGATCAGGCGACGGCGTACATCGCGGCCCAGCCGGGGCGCGCCGAGGCGCTCAGCCGGCAACTTGCATCGCACGGCTGGATCGTGCCCACGCCCAACAACAATCTCGCGGCGCCGCTGCTGGCCGAGTCGCTGGGCGGCGAACTGCTGCTGTCGTTCGTCGCGGCGATCGCGTTCGCGACGATCCTTGCGGTTGTCGCGGGCCTGACCATCGCCTCATCCACGGCGTTCGCGCACGATGTCTGGCTCAACGTCGTCAAGGGCGGCGTGGAAGATGAACGCGAGCAGGTGCGCGTCGCACGCATCGCCGCATGTGTGATCGGGCTGCTCGCGATCGTGCTCGCGATCGCGCTCAAGTCGTTGAACGTGGCGTTTCTCGTCGGGCTTGCGTTCGCCGTCGCGGCGAGCGCGAACGTGCCATCGATCGTCCTGACGCTGTTCTGGCGCCGCTTCAACACCGCGGGCATGATCGCGGGCATGCTCGTTGGTCTGGTCTCGAGCGTCGTGCTCATCGTCCTCAGTCCGGCGGTGATGGGGATTGATCCGCCGGGCGCTGCGACGCGAAAGCTGATCCAGCGGGCCGCGATCTTCCCTTTGGAGAATCCCGCCATCGTCTCGGTGCCACTGGGGTTCCTGGCGGCAGTGCTCGGCACGCTGCTCAAGCGCGACCGCGAATCGGAAGCGATGTATGACGAACTGCTCGTGCGCTCGCAGACCGGTCTCGGCGCGGAACATTGAGGATGCACGTCGTGCCGTGGTAACCTGTCGACATGTCGAAGCAGACGGCAACGACCACGACGGCCGCCACCATCGAATCGGTCCTGAACGAGAAGCGGATCTTCGATCCGCCGCGCGACTTCGATGCGCGCATCGGCGGGGCGTACATCAAGTCGATGGACGACTATCGCCGGCTCTACAAGCAGTCGATCGACGATCCGGAGACGTTCTGGGGCGATGCCGCCAAGCAACTCGACTGGTTCAAGCCTTGGACGAAAGTCCTCGAATGGAATTGCCCGGACGCGCGCTGGTTTGTGGGAGGTACGACCAACATCTGTCACAACTGCCTCGATCGCCAAGTGAAAGCCGGGCTGGGCGAGCAGGTCGCGATCTTCTGGGAAGGCGAACCGGAAATGGTGTCATCCTCGAGCACGTTTGACATGCGTCACGGTCATGAGATTCGACGGCTGACCTACAACGATCTGCTGCGCGACGTGTCGAAACTCGCGAACGTCCTGAAGAGTCTGGGGGTGAAAAAAGGCGACGTCGTCACGCTGTACACGGGCATGGTGCCGGAACTGGCCATGGCCATGCTCGCCTGCGCGCGAATCGGAGCGGCGCATTCCGTCATCTTTGGCGGCTTCAGCGCGCAAGCCATCAGCGATCGCGTCAAGGATGCGCAAAGCACACTGATCATCACCTGCGATGGCGCATGGCGGCGCGGCAAGATCGTGCATCTGAAGGAGAACGTCGACGCCGCCTGTGCCGCAACCGACCTGGTGAAGAACGTGATCGTCCTCAAGCGCTGCGGCAACGAGGTGGCGTGGACGCAGGGGCGCGACCACTGGTGGCACGATGTCGTCGCCGGCGCCTCAGACCAATGCGCGTGCGAACCAATGGACTCCGAGAGCATGCTCTTCCTGCTCTACACCTCCGGCTCTACCGGCAAGCCCAAAGGCATCATGCACACCACCGGCGGGTACATGGTCTTCACGTACCTCACCGCCAGGTACGTCTTCAATCTTGTCCCAAATCAGAACCAACTCTATTGGTGCACGGCCGACATTGGCTGGGTGACGGGTCACAGTTACATCGTCTACGGTTTGCTGCCGAATCGCGTGCCGACGTTCATGTACGAAGGCGCGCCGAACTTCCCGCACGAGGATCGCTTCTGGGACATCATCGAGCGGCACCGGATCACGCAGTTCTACACGGCTCCCACCGCCATCCGCGCCTTCATGAAGTGGGGCGATGAGCATCCGCGGAAGCACGATCTCTCTTCTCTCAAGGTGCTGGGGACCGTCGGCGAGCCAATCAATCCCGAGGCGTGGATGTGGTATCACGAACTGATCGGCGGCACGCATTGTCCCATTGTTGATACCTGGTGGCAGACCGAGACCGGTGGCCACATGATTACACCCCTGCCCGCGGCCACTTCCACCACGCCTGGCTCATGCACACTGCCGTTCTTCGGCGTCGATGCCGCCATCGTCAACGAGCGTGGCGAAGAGCAGAAGCCCAACGTCGGCGGCCTGCTGGTCATTCGCAAGCCCTGGCCGAGCATGATCCGCGGCATTCACGGCGATCGACAGCGCTTCATCGACACCTATTTCTCGCGTGTGAAGAACATGTACTTCACAGGCGATGGATCGCGGCGCGACGAGCGCGGCTATTTCTGGATCATGGGCCGCGTGGATGATGTCATCAACGTCGCCGGCCACCGGCTCGGTACGATGGAGATCGAAAGTGCGCTGGTCAGTCACCCCGCGGTGGTGGAAGCCGCCGTTGTCGGCATGCCGCACGAGATCAAGGGCACAGGCATCGCCGCGTTCGTGACGCTGGAGCCGGGAGCCGCGAGTTCTCTCTCGAAAGCCAAGGACAATGCGGCGACAGCCAGCGGGCTCCTCAAATGGGATCTCTGCGACCATGTCACCAGAGAAATCGGCGCGATCGCCCGGCCGGACATGATCCGCTTCACTGATGCGCTGCCCAAGACGCGCAGCGGCAAGATCATGCGCCGACTTCTGCGCGATATCGCTGCCGGAACCGACTCCAAGCAGGACACGACCACGCTGGAGGATTTCAGCGTGATGGCGAAGTTGCGCGCGGATGAGGAGTAACGCCTGATGCGTCCCGATCAGGATTCAGCGATGCGCGGCGAGGCGCCTTGCGCAGCGCATGCAATCCTGATCAGCATCGCCACAGCGCTGCTGCTCGCGCCCTTCCTCGGCAAGGCCTATCACATCGATGACCCGATGTTTCTGTGGGTGGCTCAGCAGATTCGAGCACATCCGCTGGATTTCTACGGCTTTGATGTGAACTGGTACGGCATTGTGATGCCGATGCACGAGGTCACGCAGAATCCGCCGCTTGCATCGTATTTCATCGCGCTCAACTCACTTGCTGTCGGCTGGAGCGAACTTGGCCAGCACGTCTGCTTCCTGCTCCCGGCCATCGCGCTGTCGCTGGGGATCTACACGCTGGCTGCCCGCCTTTGCTCCCATGCATTGCTGTCTGCCTTGATCGCGATCCTCACGCCGGTCTTTGCCGTGTGTTCAAGCAGCATCATGTGCGATGTGCCGATGATGTCGCTGTGGCTCTGGTCAGTTATCGCGTGGGAGAATGGATTGCGACGATCGCAGTTGCCGTGGCTGCTGCTCGCGGCGCTGCTGATCGCCGCAGCCGCCCTGACAAAGTATTTTGGCGCAGCGCTGATCCCGCTTCTCCTGGCGTATTCGATCGCATACCGGCGCGGCGTGGGCCTCTGGATGTGCTGGCTCGTGATTCCAGTGCTCGCCCTGGTTGCATTCGAGTTCTGGACCAAGCGACTTTACGGTCACGGACTCCTCGCCGGGGCACTTGATTACCCGCAGGCAACGCGCGCGCTGCGGCCACGAGGCAGCACCGTGCTGATGCAGGGGCTGGCGTTCACCGGAGGCTGCATGCTGCCAGCCCTGTTCTTCGCGCCGCTGATGTGGTCGCGCGGTGTCCTGGGTGCGGCGATCGTTGCCTGCGGTGCGCTCGCCTTGGCCGCAGTCCGCGTGGGCGCCTGGCAGACGCTCCAGTTCACGACGCCTGAAGGGCCCGACTGGCTCGCGGCAGTCCAGGCCGCGGCGCTGATCATCACCGGCGTGAGCGTGCTGGCAGCCGCTGCAGTTGACCTCTACCGTCGGCGTGATGCCGGTTCAGTGCTCCTCGCCGCCTGGGTTGCCGGGACGTTCGTCTTTGCGACGTATCTCAACTGGTCCGTGACGGCGCGCACCCTTCTTCCGATGGCACCAGCGGTCGCGATCCTGATCGTGCGCCGACTGGAGGACCGCGGCGCTCTGCCGCGACAGGACCGGAAGTCGCAGAACGCACACTTCGTTCGTTGGACACATCGATTCGACCTGCGAATTGCCTGTGCCTTGCTCGCGTCGGCTGTCATCGCCATGGCGGCGGCATGGAGCGACCATTTGGCGGCCGCGGCCGCACGAGAGGCGGCACATCGCGTCGCAGCCGTTCAGCGTCCATCAGTGGTAACCCTTTGGTTCATGGGGCATTGGGGTTGGCAACACTACCTGCAGGAGGCCGGGGCCAAGCCACTTGACTTCGATCACTCTGAGATCCTGCCCGGCGATGTCATCGCAGTCGCCGACTACGGCAGCAATATCGTCATGCTGCCGGCCGGCGCCGTCCGCCGTTCCGAAGTCATCGATATTCCAACCCTGGGCTGGCTCACCGTGTTTCATCCCCTGTCGGGCGCAGGATTCCATTCAAGCCTGTACGGGCCGCTTCCCTTGGTTGTCGACGACGTTCCGCCGGAGCGATTCGAGGTGTTCGTGGCCCGCGACACGATCCGATTGAAGATTCCGACTCGTTAGCGGGCAGATATGCTGGCTGCATGCCTGTGCGAATCGTCGTCATCGGCGCTGGGCCGGGCGGGGCAATGCTTGCCTATCTGCTGGCCTCGCGCGGCGGCGAGCGCCTTCGCATCACGCTCATCGAGCGCCAGCACGACTTCGAGCGGGAGTTTCGCGGCGAGGTGCTCATGCCTTCGGGCATCGACGTCATTCGGCAGGCCGGGCTGCTCGACCAGTTCCAGCAGGTCCCGAAGCGATTGTTGCGCCGCGCCGTCATCCTCGATCACAACAAGCCGCTCACTACGCTCGATCTGGAGCGTGCGGTTGGTCCTGGCGCGGCGTTCACCGCCGTGTCGCAGCCGGCCATGCTGGAGATGCTCGTGGCCGAGGCGAGCCGATTCTCGAATTTCGAGTTCGAGCGCGGCGTCGCCATGCGCGATCTCGTTGTCGGAGGCGATCGCGTGCGCGGCGTGCAGGTCGTCAGCGAAGGCCAGCCGCGCACCATTGAGACTGACCTGGTCATCGGGGCCGACGGCCGCGCCTCCGCCACGCGCAAGCACGCGGGACTGGACGCGATTCGCCGGCCACAGTCCTTCGACATCGTCTGGTGCAAGGCGCCGGCCCCCCCACTTTCGCAGGACGACCTGCATTCGGCGCAAGTCTTCATCGGCCGCGGCCACTTCGCGCTGGTCTTCCCCACCTACGACGATCGTCTACAGATCGCCTGGGTCATTCGCAAGGGCTCGATGGGCGAACTACGCCGCGCGGGCATCGAACACTGGATCGATCAGCTGGCCGGGCATGTTTCCGATGATCTCGCCCGTCATCTGCGCGCCAACCTGCACGCGATCACCTCGCCGTTCCTGCTCGATGTGATCTGCGATCTCATGCCGCGATGGACGCGGCCGGGGCTGCTGCTAATCGGCGACGCGGCTCACCCGATGTCGCCGGTCGGAGGCCAGGGCATCAACATCGCGATGCGCGATGCGGTCGTCGCGGCCAATCACCTGATCGAGGCCTGCCGATCCGGCGACGCCTCCGCCGCGTCGTTCGACCTCGCTGCGGAGAGGATCCAGCGCGAGCGAATGCCGGAGGTCGATCGCATTCAGCGCATGCAGCAGATCCCGCCGCGCTTCCTCTTCGCCTGGCCGATTGTGACACACACGCTCCTGGCGATCCTGCCTGTGCTCGTGAAATCGGGGATCGCAACGAGCACGGCCGGCGCGTTCCTGCGCCGCTTCGCCAATGGCGTAGGCAATGTGCGCCTGCGCGTTTGAGCCGTATGCTGCCCTTGAATGTCCAGTGCCGTCCACCACGGTCTCGAGCGCGGAATCCGGCTCTCGCTCATCGGGATTCTCGCCAACGTCGCGCTGGCGACAATCAAACTTGTTGCTGGATTGCTGGGCCATTCGTACGCGCTGATCGCCGATGCGATGGAGTCGATGGCCGACATTGTCGGCTCGCTGGTGGTGTGGGGAGGCTTGAAATATTCGGTTCGTCCGCCGGATGAGAATCACCCGTACGGCCACGGCAAGGCGGAATCACTCGCGGCGCTGACTGTGTCGGTCATGCTGCTGGTGGCGGGAATCGGCATCGCGGTGGCGGCCGTGCGCGAGATCATCACGCCGCATCACGCGCCAGCAGCGTTCACACTGTGGGTGCTCATCGCCGTGGTGATCGTGAAGGAAACGCTCTATCGACTCGGCCGCCGCGCCGCCCGCACCAGTGGCAGCGGCGCAGTGCTGACCGATGCGTGGCACCACCGGGCCGATGCCATCACGTCGCTGGCCGCAGGCATAGGCATCGCGATCGCCGTCTTCGGCGGTGAGAAGTACGCGCCGGCGGATGATGTCGCGGCCCTCGTGGCGTCCGGCTTCATCCTCTTGAACGCCTGGAAACTGCTGAGGGCGCCGCTGCAGGAGCTGCTCGATGTCGATCAGCCTGACCTGATCGAGCGCGTGCGCGAGGTCGCTGCTGCCGTCGATGGCGTGCGCGGCATTGAGAAGGTCTTCGCGCGCAAAAGCGGCACGCGCTTCTGGGTTGACATGCACATGGAGGTGGATCCAGATATGCGCGTCAGCGAGGCGCACCGCATCGCGCACCAGACGAAGGATGCAGTTCGTGCCGCGCTGCCGAACGTCGCGGATCTGCTGATTCACATAGAGCCGCACCAGCGCGAAAGCAGCGCGCAAGGCCCAGGCGCGCCGGTGGCTGAGACCGAATCAAGCTGATCATCGACGGCCCCACGGACAGAGTCCGTGGGCTTCTACCGGCTTCATGCGATCGGCGTGCCTTCAGCCTCGGTCAACTCGCGGAACAGGCGCGACAGCCGTGCCGTCATCGGCCCCGGCTTGCCATCGCCGATGACGCGGCCGTCCACCTTCGTCACCGCCGCCAGTTCCCCCATCGTGCCAGTGCAGAACACTTCATCCGCGCGGTACACCTCGGGAAGGCTGATGTCGCGCACACGATGGGGGATGCCGTGGCCCGCGCAAAGGTCAAGCACGGCGGCGCGCGTGATGCCTTCGGGACAGGCGTTGCACGTGGGCGTATCCAGCATCCCCCTGGTGCCAATGAACACGTGCGTCGCATTGGTCTCAGCGACGAACCCGTTGCGATCGAGCATGATCGCATCATCCGCGCCGGCGTTGGTGGCCTCGATTTTCGCGAGAATCGACTGGATCAGGTTGCAATGATGGATCTTCGGATCCATGCAGTCGGGCGGGAAGCGACGAATCGAGGATGTGATCAAACTCAGCCCCGACTTGTCGTACACCGGCGGCTTGAACTCAGCGAGGACGATCAGCGTCGGACCCGACTGGTTGAGGCGCGGGTCCATCCCGCTGGTGACCTTGACGCCGCGCGTCAGCGTCAGCCGGATGTGCACGCCGTCGGTCATGTCGTTGGCGCGGAGCGTCTTGCGGATCTCGGCTGTGATGGCATCATGCGCCGGAATCTTTCGGAATGCCAGCGCCTTGGCTGAACTGCGCAGGCGATCGAGATGCTCGGTCAGTTTGAAGATGCGGCCGCCATAGACGCGCAGGCCCTCCCATACTGCGTCGCCGCCCTGCACGCTTGAATCGAACGGCGAAACGCCGGCCTGATCGCGCGGCAGCAGTTGACCGTTGATGTTGATGACGATGCGGCGGTTGCGCTCATCGAACTTCTGCTGCATCGCCGGAGTGTATTGCACGGCGCGCGCTTGCGCCGAGGGCCGTCGCCGCGGCTGGCGACCGGCGTCAATACGGCTGCATCCCTATCCCGAATTGGTGAGTTCATGCGTACTCAAAGGTGAAGGCTGCTGCAGCGATGCGGCGCACTATGCGCGGCGGTCGCGCACGTGCCATGTTCGCACTGCCTCAGCCGTACTACAGGAGTATGTCCATGCGACACAACTTCCAACTGCTCGCGACCGTGGTTGCGCTCGCCGGCTTCGCCTGCCTCTGCGGCGGTTGCGAGCGCGAAGTCGGACACATGAAGGAAACCGAGATCAAGGATGATGGCACGGTTAAGACCAAGGAGAAGACCGTGACCGAGGACGCGACCGGTGACACCACCATCAAGGAGACCGAGACCACCAAGAAGCCCGGCACTCCCGACTGATGCACCGATCGCTGATGAATGTTTGATTGATCCTCCTCGCATTCAGGGCTCGGACGATTCGTCCGGGCCCTGTTGCCTTGGAGAAGCATTCGCGGTCAACGAAGCCTGCGATCGTATAAATGCTGGTAATGCTGTTGACATTCATCAAGCAGCGATTGCAATGATGCCGGCACCTGCTCCGCTTTCGGCATGTATGGTTCGAACGTCGTCGATCGCTCGACGCTCGCGTACCAATGCTTCGCCCAGATGCCATCGGTCGGCCGCGGGCCGGGCGCCCAATGCAGCATCGCTTTGTCGAACGGCACATCGAGCGCCGTGCAGAGCATCATCAACATGCGACGCGGGTCCTGAAGCACATCGCGCGAATCGATGACCGGCGGCGTGCGACCGGTTGCTCGCTCAACATGCTCGAAGATTTCCACCTGCTGCACCAATCCGGTGTCGCGAATCGTTGGATTCGGCACGTTCTTCATAAGCGACGTCAGCATCTCGCGCGGATCGCGAATCAGGAATGCGTGCGTGAGGTGATGCAGCCAGTCACGTTCGATTTCAGGCAGCAGGTGATGGGCCATGTGCTTCTGGTACCAGATCGCCGGACGAGCGCCGCTCGCGCTGTCGGGCTGCGGCGGCGGTCCCGTCAGCCATGTGACGACCTTGCGCCAATCGGCTTCATGGTGCGCGACAACCTCCGGCGCGCCTGGATGAGGCACGCCGGTCTGGAGCAGGTAGTGCGCGTACAGCGGCTCATCGCACACGACCGTATCGGCGCGGCTGCCCCACGAGCGCATCATCGCCGTGGAGATGTTGCGCGGGCCGGACCACATCGCGATGCGCTTGGTGTTCGAGGAGTTCACGGCGTGGACGGAGAAGCATACTGAGAATCACAGCAAGCGATGGTGCGGCCCGTTATTCTTGAGCCATGCAGCACGAGGCGCTGATTCAGGCCGCCGCGCGATCGGTTGAAAGTCTTGCGCCGGCTCTCATCGCGCGGCCGAAACAGGAACTGAAGGATATCGCCCGCGGCGTCGAGCGCGGGCACTTCACGCCGGATGAGGACGAACGCATTCGCGAGCGGTTCGCGGCCTATCTCACCGCGCGGGCCGGCATGCTGCAGACGATCGCGGACCTCAGGCCCATCGCGCTCGCCCGCGCAGGAGAAGTGGACGCACGCGATCGCGTGCGCGCATACGCAATCGCCTATGCCGCGGCGGGTCTGCTGGTGCGGGCCGCGCGCTTCGTGGTCGAGCACTACGCGCGTCACGAGGTGATCCAGCGGAAGTTGAACGAAGCCGAGCCGCGCTTCGGCCTGCCCCGCAAGCAATTCACCGCGGTGTATCAGGCGGTCACGAATCCGCGCAATGCCGTGCAACTGGCCGATGCGACCCGCTTCGCCGCGGCTCATCGAGGCGAGATCGAGGCCCTCGCGACCGAGCCGCACTTCGCCGCGGTGCTTCATCATCTGCGCGAAAGCGAGCCGGCCATGCAGCGCGGCACGGGCGATCTCGTCCGAGCGCGCCTGGCCTACCGCTGGCATTCGCTGCGACGACGGCGAGCGTCTGCATTCCAGCAGGCACTGTTCGGCCTGTTCCAGATCTCCGGCCGCGTCATCGCCGATATTCGCAATCCCTTTCATCAAAAGCGCGTCACGCCAGCGATTCTCGCACAACTTGGCGAGATCCTGCAGCCGGGCGATGCGATCGTCACGCGCCATGATGATGCGATGAGCAATCTGTTCCTGCCCGGATACTGGATTCACTCCTCGCTGCATATCGGCACGGAAGATGACCGGCAACGACTGGGCGTCAGGGTCGATCCGCCCCGCGAGATGCGATGGACAGGTCCGATTCGCGTGCTCGAAGCCCGCAAGGATGGCGTGCTGCTGCGCGAACTGGCTGACACGCTGCGCGTGGATGTCGTGGC
>DATKJG010000361.1:0-2020 GCA_035543215.1 Phycisphaerales bacterium
TTTGACAGCAGGCGGGATTCACACAGCGCTCCAGTGTGGGCGAACGGCTGGTCTGGCGGTGAGCGATCACCTGCTGGATGCCGGCCACGACCCGGCGCGGGCGGTGCGCGCGAGCGTCCCGTCGTTTTTCTTCAAACGGATGTTGCGGGCTGCATGGGAGATGCCGCTGCCGGCGGGGCTATTCGATGCCGCGCTGGGTTCGCCGGTGTTGCGAGCCGCGGCCCAGACGATCTTCTTCCACAACCGTGGGCTGCTTTCATTCAATACGTGGCGCGACGTCGCCGGCGCCGTCTGGGACAGACTTGCGGAGACGTGAAGCGTCGGCCACCAAGCCCCGCAAGCCCAGCCCCCCATTGCATGCCCCAGCCTTGTGTGGTTCAGGCCGTTTCGACAACGATCAGGTGCTCGGCAGTTCGCCTGCGTTTCGCAAGTCACGACGCAGCAAGACCGCCGCACGACGAACTGCGCGCTCAGTCTCTTCGCGCATCTTCGCTGCATTCAGCCACATTGGAAACGTCCACACCTTGACGCGCGTGGTGCTGGTTTGGAGTGCGAGCACGATTCGTGAATTCGTTCGCAGTGACGTTTGGTAAACCTCGACGTCTCGTGCGGTGATGTTCTTGCCCGGAAGTCGCAGAGGAACAAGTCCGATCAGCAATGCCCCTTTGGAGAGGATGCAGTCGTGTGGTCGCATGATCAAACGAGCATGTGGCACGCATAGCAGCATCCACAGCGCCCACGCAAAGACAACGCCAACGCCGATCCATTGGTAACCACTGACCACGCGCGAACCGACGAAACACAGAAGCGCGAGTCCTGCGCCTTTCATAATGCGAGGCCACGGCGACGCTTGAAATGACCATTCGGCGCCCTTTTCGATCTCGACTCGTTCAACTCGCATGCCAAGCCGTATGAGTCGGCCGAAGTCAGCGTTCTCTGATCGAACGTCAGAAGAGTTCGTCGCCATCGTCCTTGCCCCGCTTCGACTTACGCGGCTTCGACTTCAAGCGCACCTTGTCGCCCTTCGGCTTCGCTCCCTCACCCTTGCTGCCGCCGCCCTCACCCTTACCGTCTCCCTCGCGAGGGAGAGGGGAATCGAGCCCACCAGCACTTGCCACGCGTGACTCCACCATCACCACGCCTTCATCGTGTGACAAGTCTTCCTCATCGCCGCCCTTGCCGCCCCCCTTGACCGTCTTGCCTTCCTCATCGAGTTGCGCGTCGGCGATGGCGGTGCGCTTCTTCGCTTCGAGCATGAGCTTGTCGTACAACTTCTTTTTCTCGTCCTTCGTGCCGCCCGTGATCGCGGTGATGGCTTCGGTGATCTCGCCGATGTAGCGTGCGAAGACGTCGCGGCGCTCGGCCTGGCGGCGCATCGCCTGTCGCTTGCGCAGGTACGTGCCGAGCTTGCGGCCGCACTCCATCAGCGCGAGCTTCATCTCCTTGCGAATCTCGTCGTAGTCGGCGATCGCTTCCTTGGACTCGCTGGTGAACGGCACCCACACGCTGGCCATGTGGAGCATGATGACGAGCGGGCCGACGGGCAGGCCGCCGCGCGGCTGGGCGAGGTTGTAGTTCCGCCAGCCGGTTTCGATGCACGCCTTCATGCTCGAGCAGGCCGACTGCTGGAACTGCAGCGGGACTCGATTAGCAAAGCGGATGACGCGCGCGGTGTCGTCGGCTGAGAGTTCGCCGCCGAAGGCGATGGCGGCTTCGATCTGGAAGGGCCGGCCGCGATAGACATCGGGATCGCGCGAGGACGCGGCGTAGAACTCGGCCTTGACGCCCTTGAGCAGGCCGGCGAGGAGTTGGCGGAGGCCGATGGGCGCGAGGCAGTCGGTTTGCGGCGGCGCGAGGCGGGCTTCCTGAAACTGCTGATAGAGGGCTTCGACTTGTTTTGGTTCGAGATCGCCCGCGCGGGTGCGACTGGTGACGCCGGTGGCCTTGCAGAACTCGCTGGCCTTGGCGGAACTGACGCGGCAGAAGCGTTCTTGGAGGAAGTTATAAAGAGTCCCAGCCC
>DATKJG010000362.1:0-2278 GCA_035543215.1 Phycisphaerales bacterium
CCTCCGGCTCGATGGCGGGCGAGAAGATCGACCAGGCCAAGGCGGCGCTCAAGTTCTGCATCGACAAACTGGATGAGCGCGACCGCTTCGACATCGTGCGCTTCTCAACCGGTTTCGACGCGTTCAAGGAGGAGATCGCCACCGCGAGCAAGGAGGCGAAGTCCGAAGCCAAGCAATGGGTGGAGAAGTTCACCGCGGCCGGCGGCACCAACATCAACGATGCGCTGAAAGCGGCGCTCGATCTGCGGACGAAGCCTCAATCTGGCGCAGGCGCGCCAGCCCGCCCGTTCGTCGTCGTCTTCGTCACCGACGGCCAGGGCAACCAACCCGCTGAGGACACGATGAAGCTCGTGGCCAATCACGCCAACTCCAAGGGCGCGCGAATCTTCTCCTTCGGCGTTGGGCACGATGTCAACACGCTTCTGCTCGATCAACTGGGTCTTGGATACAGCGGCAAGCCGACGTACGTGCAGCCGGGCGAGAACCTGGAACTGGTGCTGGGCGATTTCTTCAGCGTCATCAGCCAGCCCGTGCTGACCAACTGCCGGCTCACGCTGCCGGAAATCGGCGCGACGGAGAAGTTCCCCGCCTCGCTGGGCGACATCTACCACGGCCAGCAGGTGATCGTTGCTGGGCGCTTCGAGAAGCCGATGCGCGGCACGGTGAAACTCTCGGCGATGCGCGATGGCAAGGAAGTCGAATTCTCCTGGCCCGACGTCGATTTCACCAACACCGCCGAGGCCAAGTACGTGCCGTCGATCTGGGCGGGACGCAAGATCGCATTCCTGCTTGATCAGATTCGCGCCAACGGCGAAAGCAGCGAGATGGTCGACGAGATCATGGCCCTGAGCATGGAGCATGGCATCCAGACTCCCTACACCAGTTGGCTGGTGAATCCGGAGGATGTGCGCTGGCGTCATGTTGGCCGCGGCAACATGCCGCCGCCGATGGAACGGCCGATGCCCGCGCGACCGGGCCTGCGGGGTGGCGGCAGTGGAGGCGGCATGGGCGGTGGAGGCCGCGATGGCGCTGAACGTTCAGCTGGCGGGGCAGCCCCCGCGACGCAGACGGGCGCTCTCGAAGGCGCGGGCGTGACGATCGATCACGCTGGCCGCGAACTCGGCGGGGCCGATGAATTCGGCGCATGGCAGGATGCCGAGACGCTCAAGGAGGTCTCCGGCGAGGGCGCGACCGAACTCGCACGCCGAAACGCCACCCTCCGCGAGACGCGATCCAAGGACAAGGATCGCTTTGATGAGAACGTGCTGCGCTTCCGCAAGATCGGCGAGACCTGGTACAACCGTGTGGGCCAGTTCTGGGTCGATGAGCGCATCGACGACAAGACGCACATGACCGTCATCAAGTACGGCTCCGATGCGTGGTTCGCGCTGGTCGATCGCCTGCCCGATCTGCGGGCTGCCCTTGCCGCCGACAAGAACATGGCGGTGATGGTCAAGGACGGCTTCGCGGTCATCGTGGCCGAGAACGAGGGTTTGGAGAAACTGGATGACGCCGCGCTGAAGGCCGCGGGTATTCCCTGAGCATGCCCCGGGGTATGCTCAGGGCATGGCGAAGGCGATCGTTCTGTGCCTCTGTGTGCTCGCGGTCGTCTGCGGCTTTCAGCAGCCGCCGCGCCAGGCGCAACTGTCATGGTGGGATCGCTCGCCCGAGAGGAAGGTCGGCTACTACTGGATCAAGACCGACCTGCCCGCGGCCCAGGCCAATGCGCTCGCCCGGCATCTGAACCTGATGTACGAGGAGTACTCGCGGCGACTGGCCTCGCTGCCGCTGCGCGGTCAGGAGAAACTCAACGTCCTGATCTTCAATGATCCGCAGGACTACCTGCTGACGCTTCGAGCACGCTTCGGCGTCAACGCTCAGGGCACCGGCGGCATGTTCTTCGTGACGCCCGCAGGCGCGGCGCTGGCGTTCTGGACCAAGGACCTGCCGCAGCGCCGCATCGAGCACGTCGTGCAGCATGAAGGCTTCCACCAGTTCGCCTTCAGCCGCTTCGGCGACGACCTGCCGATGTGGGTCAACGAAGGCCTGGCCGAGTTCTTCGGCGAGAGTGTGATGGTGGATGACAAGCTCATCCTCGGCCAGACCACGCCGCGCGTGCTCGACGCCATCAAGAACGGCATCGAGAAGGACGAGTTCGTGCCGTTCCGCTCGATGCTCAGCATGTCGCCCGCGAAATGGAACGCCGCCGTCAGCAACGGCGATGCCGCGATGAACTACCACCAGGCATGGAGCATGGTGCACTTCCTGGTGTATGGCG
>DATKJG010000363.1:0-6431 GCA_035543215.1 Phycisphaerales bacterium
GCAACGGCGTGCGGATCTTGGCCACGTGCGTGAATGGGCTATTGCGCTGGATGATTTCCTTCACGCGGCTTTCATACGGATTGCCGCCGAAGGCCTCGCGCACCAACCGCCACGCGTTGCCCTCGCCAAAGAAGGTGTCGAGGTCATACACGCCGCGCTGCGCCACCGCGGCCTTGAAGCGATGATCGTGCGCGACGATCCACGCGGTGAGATAGCCGGCGTAACTTCCGCCGGTGACGACAAGGCGCTCGGGATCGGCCCACTCCTTCATCAGAGCCTGGTCGACGGCGGCGAGCACATCGCCCGCCGGCCCTTCGCCCCAGTCCTGGAAATTGCCGCGCTGGAACGTGTAGCCGTAGCCGCCCGAGCCGCGCGGATTGCAGTACACCACGCCGTAGCCGCGGCTGCAGAGCAATTGGAATTCGTGCCACATCGTGAACTCGCCCGGCCCCCACATCGCGCTTGGCCCGCCGTGAATCTGCAGGCACAGCGGATACTTCTTGCCGACCTCGCGATTGGTCGGCTCCATCAGCCACGACTCAATTTTCATGCCGTCGGGGCGAGTGATCTCCGCTTTCGCCGGCAGCACGATGTTGCGGTCGTGCACCCATTCATTGAGGTCGTGTACGAGACGCACGCCGCGCGCATCGCGCACCTTGAGCACGCAGGGGTTGTCGGCCGAGGTGACGCTGCACGCCACCGCGCCGCCGCCCGCCGCGAAGGCGCGTACGCCCACGGGCAAGCCGTTCTCCTCGCCGATCAGCGTCGCCGGCTGCAACAGGCCGGGACTCACCGTCATCAGCGGGAATCCGCCTTTCATCGCCGCGGTGAACACCACGCCAGGAGAGAGGCCCATCCATTCGAAGGCATCGATCGATGCCGGGAACGTCGCCTCATCGGTCATCCACACCGGATCGGAAGCCGTCTCGCCCTTGAGCGAGGCCATGCCCAGTTGCGCCTGACGAAAGGCCGGCTCATCGATCTTCACACCGAGGAACGCGATGACCGCGCCGTCGCGGCTGGGCTTGGGGCTCGACAGCGCCCAGCCTTCGATGGCCAGGATGCGGTGGTCGTTGGAGCCGTCGATGTTCACGCGCCAGAGGTCGGTCTCGAGCACGCGATCGGGATGCTGATCGGTCGGCTTCTTCGACGTGTACAGCACACCCATGCCGTCGGAGGTGAACGTGGCCTCGAGATGATCTGCGAAGCCGCTGGTGACACGCCGAGCGGAGTCGATCGCCACTGGCTGCTCGACCGCGCCAGCGGCGGGCACATCGAACAGGAACGCGTGTCGAAACGTCATGCCATCGCGCAGCGAGAGTTCATCCTGGAAATCCTCACGCGTGATCACAACCGGGTTGGAATCGTCGGCGTTGTCCTCGAGCCAGGCGCGAACCTGCTCGCGGCTGCCGTCGGGCGACGCCGCGAGACCATCGGGCAGCGAGGCATCGTTCCAGGCGCGCTTGGGCCGCTCGCTGGGCCAGGCCGGCGCGTTCGAAATTGATTCGCCGCGCACGTCCGCGAACTTCAGGTCGGCGCTGGCGAGAACCTGCGCGCCGCTGGGCGACCATTGCGGCTCATTGCAGCCGTCGGGCAGGCTGGTCAGTTGCCATGCTTCGCCGCCGTCGATGGGAAGAATCCAGACCTGCGGCGACTCGTCGGGAGATGATGATCGACCGTACCGCCGCTGATTGGCCATGTCGGATTTCAACGGCGCGCGAACGAACGCGATGCGCTTGCCATCGGGCGAGAGCCGGGGCGAGGAGTCAAATCGCTCCCCGAAGGTCAACTGCCGCGGCGTCGCATCGGGCGTCGTGAGATCGATCAGAAACAGGTGCGACTGATACTTCCATTCCGGCTTCGCCGGGCCCGCATGGCTGTCGTCGCGCGACGTCGCTGGCTGCGACGCCGGCGCTGTGCCATGTGCCGGAGGCGCTTTATCGCCCGATTCGGGCTTGACCTCGACAATGGATTTGACGGCATACACAGCCCGCGACCCGTCGCGCGCGACATCGATCGACATCACATCGCGGATCTTCAGCAGATCGCTGGCGACGATCGGCTGCGTTCCGGCCAGACATTGCACTCCCGCCCAGACAACAGCGGCGATGATCACGACTCCCGACAGGCGCGCGGATTTCATGCACGCCATGATACTGGCGTGAGTTCGCCCGGTTGATGTGTGCTCAGGCCCTCAGGCCGTTGTTACACCAGCGCATCCAGCGCCTTCGCGAACTGGTCCTTCTTGGTCAGGCCGACAAATTTCTGGGCAGGCTGGCCGTTCTTGAACAGAATCACGGTCGGGATCGCGTTGATGCCGTACTTCAGTGCCGTCTGCCGGTTGCTGTCCGTGTCGACCTTGCCCACTTTCGCCTTGCCGGCGTACTCGGCGGCGAGTTGATCGATGGTGGGCGTGAGCATCTTGCACGGCATGCACCACTCGGCCCAGAAATCCACGAGCACGGGCTTGTCGGACTTCAGGACCTCGCTATCGAAGTTGGTGTCGGTGAATTCGATGGTGGCGTCGCCAGCCATGGGGAAGATTCCTTTCGTAAACGACTCAGTCGTTGAGGCGCGCGATGCGTTCGAGTGCAGCACGCCATTGGGCATGCCCGAGGCGGCATGGTAGCAAGCGCGTGCTCATACTCAACCGCCGGCGCGTGCGGATTGTTCCCCATTCAGCGCTGCGGCCGCGGCCAGTGCCTGCTGGTGCGCCGCCACATCATGCACGCGGAACAGGCGCACGCCCGACTGCCAATGTGACAGCGTCAGGGCGATGCCTGCGGCAACGCGCTCGCGCGGCGGCGGCAGCGGATCGCTTCGAGCCGCGCCCGGCGGCTGCGCGAGGAAACTCTTGCGGCTGGCGGCGCTGAGTGTCGGCAAGTCGAGATCGCGCTGCAATTCGCCGAGGCGCGACGCGAGTTCGTAGTTCTGCGACACGGACTTGCCGAAGCCAAGGCCAGGATCGATGACGATCGCGCGGCGATCGACTCCCGCTGCGATGGCTGCATCAGAGCGCTGCTGCAGGAAATCGCGCACCACGCGGTACACATCGCCTCCGTACTCGGGTTCCGCCGCCCGGGTGTAGTCCGTGCTGAAGGAATCCTCGCGCGGCGGGCGAAGTCGATGCATCAGGATCAGGCCGCGCCCGCGCGCCGCTGCCATGGCGAGCATGCGATCGCTGTCGTCGACGCCTGCGGAGACATCATTGATGATGTCGGCCCCGGCATCCAGCGCCGCATCGGCAACCGCGGCGCGCGTCGTGTCGATCGAGATCAGGACCGCCTCATCCTGCCGGCGAAGTGCCGCAATGACCGGCGCTGTTCGCCGGATCTGCTCGTCGGCATCGACAGCTTGCGCGCCCGGCCGGCTCGATTCGCCGCCAACATCGATGATCGAAGCCCCCTCCGCGATCATGCGCCGCGCTGCGGCGACCGCCTCAGCGACATTAGCATACGCGCCCCCATCGGAAAAGCTGTCGGGGGTGAAATTGACAATGCCCATCAGGCGCGGCCGATCGAGAAGCAGTCGCTCGTCGCGGCGTGTCTGCCAGTGCAATGGCCCTTCGATCATCGACATGTGCGCAACACGCATCATCAGCCGGGCCCACCCGGCTCCGGTGGCGCTTGCCGCCGCCGGATGAATTCATCGAGCATCGGCCCGAGCACGCCGGCCGGGACGATCAGCCCGCCATCGATGCGCCGCGGCGAGACATCGAGCGCGAAGCCAACGGGCGGCAGGCTTTCATCGAACCGCGGCAAGGCGTCGACCGGAAGCGGCATTGCGCTCGCGAATTGCTGGAGTATCGCCGATGCCTGGCCCGTTCCAATGTAGCCCTCGATGTCGCGCTGGGCCGGCATCCACTGGCGCATGATCCTCACGGCAGCGCTGGAGGCAAAGCCGGCGGGCGCGGCCTCTTGAGCAGACTTGATGGCTTCGTTCAGAAGCGCCGGCCGGTGCGCGAAGGTCACGATGATCGAGTCGCCGGCGGCGGCCACGTAGCCGCGGGCGCCGGCAGAGCCGAACAGCATGGTCTCGATCATCGCGCGTTCATCCGTTGGATTGATGCTGCGCGACTCATACAGCGCCGCCTTGGTTCCATCGGGCAGCGCCTGATCATCGGTCCATCTCGATTGGCGCGCCGGCGGATTCGATTCACCGTCTGCTGTGAGATCGCGCTTGATCGCATCGCGAATCTTCTGCGGATCGTCACCGGCCATCGCGACGTAGGCTCCGTTGAGTGCGCCACCCACCGCGCCTGCCGGGCTTGGCGCGAGATACACCTGCAGCGAACGACACAACGAAAGGCATGAGGGCAGGAGTCCGTCATCGAGGCCGGCCTCGCCTGTGATGTCGCGCATTGCCGCAGCGCCGCCGAGCGCCGCGATGTTGATCGACAGCGCCAGCGTGGCAGGCTGATTCGGCAGACGCGAGAGACCCGCGACATCAGGCGGCTGCGGCGGCGCGGCCACCCCCACGACGCTGCCGTCTTTGAAGAACGCCGAAGCGTGCACGACGAGCGCAAGCGGATCGCACTGCAGGCACCACACGATCGCATCGATCTGCTCGGTCACCTTCTCCGTCAGTGCGGCCATCGCCGGAAAGTCGATCCCCTCGTTGCCTGCGATCTTCAGTACGCGCTCACGCAACGTTCTGATCATTGGAGCGCGCGCGATGACAATCACATCGGCATCAGTCGCGCCGAACGGAGCACGTTCGCCAACCAAGCCGGCCAGCGACTGGCCCTGCGTCATGACCGGCATGAAGTCGCGCGCCACCGAGACGTTGTCGCTCAGCAGCACGTGCGTCTGCAGCCCGCCGGCATACACGGTGCGGCCGTCAGCGCTGCGGAGGGCGCCAGCCTGATCGGGATGCGGCGTGAAGTTGGCGGCAATGAACTCCTCGGTATTGGTCACCGGGACCAGCCAGGCCGTTCCATGCTCGGACACAACGAGCGCCGTGGCGCCGTTGTCATCCACCGCGGTGGCAAAGCCGGTGATGGACTTGAAATGATCGATCGGCCGCGAGCCGATGAGGATGCCCGCGCGATCCATGCCTTCGAGCAGGCGCGTCAGGTGGTCGCTGGCGTGCTTGAGGTGCGGGATGATGATCGCCGCCTGCGACTCGGCAGGAATCAGGCGCAGGGCCGCTTGCAGCCCCGGCGGCAATTGCAGTACCGATGCCGATGAGGGCTGCGCCTGTTGGGTGTCGGCATGGCCGGCGGCAACCGTCAGCGATGCGCTCAGCGCGATGCAGGCGGTGAATCGCATGAACCAAGTGTACGCGACGAACGCGATCGCGATTGCACAAGGTCGTCGCGCCGCCGTATCGTCAGGCGCTTGTTGCAACTGCTGGCGATGACTGCTGAGACCTTGTACGCAGTGCTGTCGCTCGTGCTGCCGTGCGTTGGCGCGGTCGCGGCGGTGCTGCTGCTCCGCGCCGCGAGGTTCTCGCTCGGTGAGATCGGCTGCCGCGCCGTCGTGGCCGGCACGATCGCAGGCCTGCTGCTGGGGCCGAGCGTCTTCGGCCGCGTCTTCCCCGAGCGTCTTGAATCGATCGTCCTCGGCGGCGTGAAGGAGCGTGAAGCGGTCGACTACGCACGCTGGCTGGCGGCACACGCCCCGGCGGCGGCACAGAGTCTGACCGAGGAGGGCCGTGCAGCCCTGATCGACCAGGGCCAGCGCGACGTCGCGGCGAAGGAGGCAGCGCTGAATGCGGCGAGAGCGGCTCATCAGCATCCGTTGCGCACGCTCGTGATGATCATTATCGCCTTGTCGCTGCTCGCGTCGTGTTCACGATCCGTCGGCGCGGGCGACCGGCGGCAGGGCTGGCTCACGCCGGCGAGCGTCGGCATCTGGTCATTCGCGCTGCCGGCGGCGGCGGCTTACCTCTGCGCTTTTCGATTCTGGAATCTGAGCGCCGGCGAGGCGGCGCTACTCGCGGCGGCAGTCGCCATCGGCCCCTGGGCGATTGGCGCCATCGAGCGCGCGGCCGCGGACGGCGCGGAGTTCGGCGGCGCGCGGATGATGCAGACCGCTGGCCGCATCGCGTCAGCGCTTGCGATCGTTCTGGCGGCATGGGCAGGCTGGCGCGTGCGCGGCGTTGAAGGCCTCGTCATGCTTTCGCCGCTGGCGGCGTTGCCCGTCGCGTGGCTGATCGCCCTCATGCGCTCCGGCAGCAGGGGCGCGAAGGTGTCGACGCGCGCTGAATCAACCGGCATCCACGCTTTCGTCGTTGAATTGCTGATCGCAATCGTCGCGACGCTGGTGGCGATGAAGATCGATCTTCACGCGCCGTGGACATGGGCGCTGCTGGGAGCGTTGGTTGCGCTTCCTTTGATTGCCGATGACGGCCGCTGGCTCGGCGCGTTCTTCGGCGCAATGCTGCCGGGTGGCCGCCCGGGCTTGCGCACGATGCGGCTGGTGATGCCC
>DATKJG010000364.1:0-3782 GCA_035543215.1 Phycisphaerales bacterium
ATTCGATCACCGCCTGCTTGAGGTAGGCATCGTTCATGACCACCGCCGGGTTGTTGCCGCCCATTTCGAGGGCGATCATGCGGCCCGGGTGATCGAGATTCGCTTCGAGAATCTTGCGCCCGACCGGCCAGGAGCCGGTGAAAAGGATGCCGTCGATGTCGTGGTCGACGAGTTTGGCCGCAATATCACCGCCGCCTTGAATGACGTTGAACACGCCTGGGGGAACGCCGATCTCGTGCATCAACTCGGCAAGTAACTGCCCGACGCCGGGCGTCTTCTCGCTGGGCTTGAGGACGATCGTGTTGCCCAACAGCAATGCCGGCACGAAGTGGCCGTTGGGCAGGTGCGCGGGAAAGTTGAACGGGCCGATCACCGCCATCACGCCGTGCGGCTTGAAGCGGCAGACACCCTTGCGCGTTGCGGTCAGCGGCGCGTCGTAATCGCTCACGCGGCCGAGGCTGATCTTGTCGAGCGTGATCGCGACCTTGTCCGCGAGGAGTTTGGCCTCCGCCAGCGATTCGCTGAGCGTCTTACCCATCTCGTCGGTGATCAGGCTGGCGATGTCGCCGGCGCGTCTGGTGGTGATCTCGGCCCAGCGCTTCAGCAGGGCGACGCGATCATCGAGCGAGGCTGCGGCCCACGCCGGCAGAGTCCCGCGCGCCGCGGCGACGGCCTGGTCAACATGCGCGAGGTTGGGGGATCCGCTCCAGATGATGCGCGAAGGATTCGACGGATCGCGCGACGCGATCGACACGCCGGGAATCGGCAGGAATCGCCCGGCGATGTAGTCGCTTGAAGGATGCTGAAGCGGAGGCATGCGCGGCGATTGTAAGGCGCGTCACGCCGCCAGCGTCTTGCGCTTCGCGCCGGAGTCGTCCTCGGCAGCGGCCTTGGTGCGCGGCGTCACCGCCACGCTGTCGCCCGCCTGCGCGCTGATCAGATACATCTTGTCGGGCGGTATCAGGATCGTCTTGCCGCCGTCGCTCTCGGCATAGTTCGTGCGCACCGCGCGGAAGCCAGCCGGGCCAGTCAGGCTGACGAAGCCGTCGACCGGATACTCCTTGGCGCTGTCGCCGGCCTTCGATTCACCGAGTTTCGCCATGTGCGTGCTCTGAACAAGCGGAACGTCATCGGTCTTGGCCTCGAGATACGGCCCGCCATCGAACGGATCGCAGTGGCCGACGTACTTGAAGCCAAGGCTTTCCAGCATCGCCTTGGCCGGCTGGGCCTCGGGACTTACGCGCCCGATCAGGTTGCGGGCCTCGGGCGGCAGAAGCGAGACGTACACCTCGCCTTTGGGGAACAGGCTGGTGATGAATTCCTTGCTTTGCCGGCAGAACTTGTCGGCCTCGGTGTATTCGAGGTTGATGAAGCGCCGACCGAGGTACTCCCAGAGCGTGTTGCGGCTGTCGGGCGTGAGCGGCGCCATCATCTCAGCGATCAGACGCTGGCTGAACCACTCGCGGTGCAACGCGATGAACTGGAAGCGAATCAGGCTCAACAGCAACCCCAGTTTGCCCTTGTGGCCGCGGTAGGCCGGCTGCAGGATCAGGCCGCCGATCTCGCTGGGGCCGGTGTCGTCGGTGCCCAGTTGCAGAGTCACATGCACTTGGCCGGTCTGCAGGTCGTCGCTGAAGTGCTCGCGCTTGCGGACGAGCAGATACAGATGCGGCCGGCCGGGCGAGGAGTTGCAACCGATGATCGACGACGTGCCGATGAGGTTGCCCGTGTCGGTGTCCTCAAGGGCGAAGATGAACTCGCGATCCCAGGGTGTCTTGACCTTGCCGAGGAAACTATCGCGCGAGCGCATCAGCTTGGTGCGCAGGATGTCCGGATCAGCCGGGAGATTGTTGGAATGCACCATCTTCGCCAGCTTCAGCAGCGTGGAAGCGTCGTCGAGGTTGGCCTGGCGAATCACAAACATGTTCACGCGGTCTTCGCGAGTGCGCGTTCGACGATCTCAAACACATCCTTGAACTGCTCAGGCTGCATCACGCCGATGGGCGGCAGGAAGCGAACGTGGTACGGGCCGTGGCCGCAGTAGAACGCAATCACGCCTTCATCAAAGAGCACATTGAGCGCCTTCATGACCATGGGCTTGTCGCCGCCGAACGGCGTCAGGCGCATCATGCCCCCCACTCCGCCCACGAACCCATTCGATCGTGTCAGACCGGTGGGCCCGGGGATCGGCGGGAACCAGTTCTTGTGCTTGTCGACAAGATGCTTGGCATGCTGACGGAATGATTCGTGCAGCCGCGCGATCTTGCCATGCTGGCCGTAGTAGCCGCCGTCGCGCAGGCGTTCGAGGATGCGCTTGCCGGTCTGAATCTCGACGCTGCCGCCGATGAACGTGCCCGAGAGCAGTCCCGGCTTGGGATTGAACTGGGCGGAGTACAGGCACGCGCACACCTGGCTCATTTTGCCGACAGTCACGACATCGACGTATTCGCCGAGGCCCAGTTGCTCGAAATGGAACATCGAATGCGTGCGGCCGAAGGTCTGCACCTCGTCGATCCACACCGCGATGCCGTTCTCGTTGCAGATCTTCATCAAGGGCTCGAAGAACTCGCGCGGCGCGACGTTGAAGCCGCCCTCGCCCTGGACCAGTTCCATGATGAAGCAGGCGATCTGGCCCGGATAGCGCGCGATGTACTGCTGCAACTGCTGCACGGCTCGCTCGATGGATTCCGTGCCGCCGCCCGGCAGGTCGCTGTCGTAGAACTGGATGTAATCGACGAGCGTTGTCAGCGGGATGCCGACGCGAGCCGCGGCGTTGTCGCCGATCTGCGACATCGTCACGCTACGCCCCATGAAGCAATCGTTGAAGGCGATGACCCGCGACCCGCCGGTCTTCTGGTAGCAGATCTTCAGCGCGCTCTCGTTGGCCATGCAGCCGGAATTGGTCAGGAAGCAGTGCTTGAGGCGGCTGGATCGCGAGGCCTCCTTGAGCAGCAGTTCGCTGATCTCGATCGAATCGAGATTGGCCTGCAGGTTCCCCTGCTGCACGGTGTCGGCCAGCGCGCCGCGCACCGTGGCGGCGAGAATGTCGGGATCGCTGTGCCCAAACATGTGCACGCCGATGCCGTTGATCATGTCCCACTTCACGCTGCCGTCGGCCAGTTCCACGAGGGCGCCGTTGCCGATGCCCGAGCCGACGTACGGATACAGCGGCGGCTTGCCGCGCACGGTCGTGCTGCGATCGAGATAGCCCTTGTAGGTCTCGGCGAGTTGCTTGCGCGGCGGCCGCGCGGCGGTGAGCGATGCCTGTGCCTCGACGACCTCACGAATGAGCCCGTCGATGGCGTCGCTGATGGCGCTGGAAGACGCCAGCGTCATGCCGGCGGTCAATTCACGGGACGACGAAATGCTGGTCATGGCGGAACGCTTTCGCTTCCCTGCGATCGGGCCTCTCATCCACGAAAAGGCGGCTTCCAAGGCCTGCCGCCGCATGGGAACACATGTTATGCCTGCGTCGGAGCGCGGACATTCGATGGTATCGGCGACGCAGCGCATGTCCTTGCGATGCGCAGCCGCCCATAACCCCGGAACGATCCCGCGCCGTCAATTCGCCGTGAACAGATAGACCTCGCCGGCGTTGGCGCCGGCGTTGCTGTTCTGGCTGGCGCCGATGGTGACCTCAAGCAGGAAGTCGCCGGTGACATCGCCAACGCCGGCGACCGACCAGCCGAAGCGCTCGCCAGGCTGGTGGCCGTCAAAGGAACGCATGAACGTTCCGCTGCCACCGGTATAGACGTAGGCGCGGCCGGAGTTGGCGCCGGCGA
>DATKJG010000365.1:0-3978 GCA_035543215.1 Phycisphaerales bacterium
GCGGTGACAAGTGCCCGGCCAACTGTCTCCCCCGGCGCGGTCTGGACTCATGGATTCTGCTTCTCCAAATCCACTGCGACGCCCGGATACCGCAACTCGCCGTCCCAGATCTCGTACAGATTCCACGTCGATTCCGCTACCGGCACGCTCGGGCGAAGGATAATTTCGATGCTGGTGGCCTCGCGCACCCACGCGATCTCGTCGTTCAATTCCACCCACGGTGCGAGTTGGTGCTGGTCGCCCAGCGCCCCCCACACTCCGCCGACATTGATCTCGCGCCCCGTGGCGGCATCGCGCACGATAACGTCGAATGCGACGTTCGCGCGCGGATACTGGAAGTCGACGAATGCCACGAGCGATGGACGCGGTGTGAACCAGGTTCGCACGGCCAGAGATGGCGTGATGGAGGTGCGCAGGCGCTCGGTCATCGCGCCATCCGGGACCAGCCGCACACCGGCAGCGGCGTCAGCGAGGATTTCGATCGGCGCTTCGATCTCGCGCGATGCGCTGATGCTCCAGTGGTCGTTCGCGGACAAAGTCGTGGTGCGCGTCGCCGATCCGAGGCGCGATGGCGCTCCGCCATCCGAGAACATGAACTCGACCTCCATCGCGATCGTGTGGCGACCGGGCTCCAGCGGCAGCGCACTGGTCGCGGCGACCACGCTTGAATCGACGCCTCTGGGCTGATCCCCAGCGGTGAGCGACGAGCCGCGAAGGACATCGCACAGTTTCTCGCCGTCGGCCAGTAGCGCATCGCCCCGGCAATGCACCTGCAGCGTGGATATCCCGTTACTCCCCGCGCGCAGCGGCCGCAGCATGACATCAATTCTGGTCCGGACATCCGGATGAACGCTTCGGCGCACACGCAGGTACGCCGCCATGTCGATCGCCGTCTGCACGTACTGTTCCACTCTCGTCCGCGACATCTGCGAACGCCGCCAACCGGTTTCAACGAAATCGCCCCACCACGCATCCCATGTCCCGCTCGCATCCGCCTGAAGAGCCAGCGCCTGGTCAGCGAGGCTGTCGATCTGCCCTTGCGAGAGTCGATCGGCGACCAGCCGCTTGAGAATCTCCGACTGCGCCTTCTGCTTGCGAACGACATTCGAGCCGACCGCCTCGCGCCGCAGCAGCGCCAGCGGTTTGATGGTGTTCCAGTCGAAGTCCTTTGCCGCGCCCCAGCCCAGGAGCCCTCCGCCCGCAAGCGACACGACCAGCAGCACCATGCCCACCGACACTGTGATCCAGCGTCGCCGACGATGTCCGATTCGAATCGCGCGGCGGCGACTCCGCAGATCGCGCCCGCATTCCGGACAATTCGTTGCTTGCGCGCAGCCAAGAAGGTCGTATCCGCACCTCCGGCACAGCGGATGCTCATCGATCCGCCGGCCGCGCCAACCGAGGATCAAGACGATCAGCCCGGCGAGCAGCAGGCCCGCGAGAGCCGCAACGGCGATTGTGGGCGTGCCGGCCATTCGGGCTTGCTCAGTTCACTGATTTCGGAACGACCTCCTCGATGGCGATATTGCTCAACACGATCTCGCCATCCCAGATTCGGTAGATGCCGCCGCTCTCCGCCGCTTCGCTGCTGGGCCGAAGGACGACATCAACCGTCTTCACGCCGGCCGGAAAGTCCGGGATCAGGAGATTCGCGGCGCCGCCGCGGGTGCGATGCAGGCTGATGTGGTCGCGCTCGTGCCTGGCGCCCGCTTCGGCCGACAGCAGCCCCACCGGCCATTCGCGCTCGCCGACGCGAACGAAAACCTCGAACGCGACGTCCACCGGCGGATTCTTGATGTTGACATCACACAGGAACGCCGTGCCGCGCGATGTTCGCAGCGCCTGCATCGTACGTACCGCGGTCGCCGTGCGGATCGCTGGCTCAAGCGTCGGATCGGCTACGCGCTCCACGATCTCCTGATCGGCTGGCACGACCTCGAACGGCTTCTGGAGTTGCAACGCGAACTCCGCCAGCGGCTGAGACTCATCGTCATTCGATCCCGACCCCTCGGCGCCCAAGGGTCCGAATGCGAATCCGCCCGCAGGATAGATACGCACGATCGACTCGCTGCCGGCCGTGTGCTTGCCCATTGGCAGGCTCATCATGGATCCGCTGCTACTGCGGCCGCTGGAGCCGTTGGAGATGCTCGATCGCGACATGCCCGATCCGCCGCCAAGCGACGTGCCATCCTCCATCGTGACGCGGCCGTATCGAACCTCGGCCATGAGCGATCCGCTGCTGCCGGCACGCATGGGCGCGTGCGCGGCGCCGACGGTGAGCATCGATCCCTGCCGCACGCGGTCGGGGATCTCGAGCGTGTAGGCGCCTTCCACCGCCGTTCGGGCGTACTGAATGATCGTCTGCTCGCTGGCAGCGCCGGCCTGCCAGGCGAGTTCGATGAAGTCGCCCCACCATGCGAACCACGTCTTCTGCATGTTCGCCTGGGCTGCGAGGGCCTCGTTGACGATGCCATCGATCTGCGATTGCGAGAGTTTCGAAGCGACGAGTCGCGCGAGAATTTCTCTCTGCGAAGCGATAGCCTTCGTCGCGTTCGTGCCCGCCGCGTCCTGCCGCAGCATCCACAGCGGCTTGTAGGGATACCAGTCGAAGTTGCTGAAGTGCGACCAGCCAAGGAAGCCGCCGCCGCCCAGTGCCGCCAGCAGGAGGATGGTGCCGAACGTCAACGCGAGCCGGCGCTTGCAGCGATGGCCGAGGCGGATCGCCCCGCGCTGCGTCAGATCGCGCCCACACTCCGGACAGTTGGCGGCCTGCGCGCTGGCGACGAGGTCGTAGCCGCACCGCCGGCACAGCGGATGATCATCGATCCGCCGCCCGCGCCAACCGCGCACGAGCAGGATCAGGCCAAGCAGCCCCGAAATCGCCAGCGGCCACAGCAGCAGCGTCATCGTGCAATGAGTGTAACGACCGTTGCGTTGCATCGGCACGCGCATCGATGCACCGCTTGCCCAGGTGTTGCGCTGCTGTGACAGTCGGCCGCCCAATCGCGCCGTCTAATGAACCAGCAGATCCATCCCGAATCTCAGGAGCGCCGTCATGCGAAGTTTCCCGAATGCTGCCCGTGCAACCATGATCTCTGCCGCGTCCACGATCTTCGCCATCATCAATGCCCCATCGCATGCCGGCGGCGGCGAGGGTTGTCGTCAGGCATCGCTCGCGGACCTCGTCCGCGACTGCGTCGGCGAGGACGGGCAGAAGACTGCCGAAGCGATCGCCCAACTGCGCAATGCTGGTCAGGAAGGCCTCGACGCCCTGTGCGATGAGCATGATCGCCTTGTCGACGCGCATGTCCCAGGAGGCCCGCAAGTCCTCGACATGATCGCCGCGTCGGCTCGCGAAGGCGATCCGCAGATCGCGCGCCTGCGCCATGCCATCGACGCTGTGGCGAAGCAGCGCGATGCGTACGCCTCGCGGTTGTATTGGTACACGGACCTCGGCGAGGCGAGAGCAAAGGCGACGGCCAGCTGCAAGCCGATCCTCTCGCTGCGCATGCTCGGCAACCTGGATGAGGATCTCTCATGCGCCAACAGCCGCTTCTTCCGCAGCATCCTGTATGCCAACAGGGAGGTCTCCAACTACCTGCGCGAGCATTTCATCTTGCATTGGGAATCGTTGCGCCCGGTTCCCAAACTCACGATCGATTTCGGCGATGGCCGGCGCATTGAGCGCACCATCACCGGCAACAGCATTCACTACGTACTCGATTCAAATGGCGAGATCATCGACGCGCTGCCCGGCCTGTACGGCCCGGCGGCGTTCCTGCGCTGCGTGCAGACAGCGGAAGCCGCTGCGAAGACAGCCGCGACGCTGTCCGACGCCGACGACGACGCACGACTCAAGTTCATGCGCGACTACCACTGGAAATCGGCTGCCGCCATCGACCAGCGTCTGCGCGATGACCTGGCGAAACTGACTGCCCTCGACGAGGCGGCGGGCAAAGGGTCCGAATCGCTGAACAT
>DATKJG010000366.1:0-6232 GCA_035543215.1 Phycisphaerales bacterium
CGATGGCCGATTCCTCCAGGAGCCGGTCACGCCAAACGGAGCCAGGGCGGCACAATGGAAAGCGCAGGTCGTCCCGTCGAACGCACGATCGCCGCCCGCGAATGGCGCTTCACCATGAGGTTCGGAAGCGACGCTTCGCGAAGGGATGTTGTGGTCCTGATAATCAACTTCGCTGAACTCGGCGCGAACGCTGCGCCGCTTCCACGCGCCCGTGCGTTACGATGGACCGCCCATGGCCAGCGTCGTCTTCTATTTCCAGGTCCATCAGCCGTTCCGATTGCGCAAGTACTCGGTCTTCGACAACGACCCATTCTATTTTGGAAACGACGCCAACAAGGCCATCTGCGAGAAGGTCGCTAACAAGTGCTATCGCCCTGCGACGGCGAAGATTCTTGACCTGGTTCGCCGGCACGAAGGCCGCTTCCGCGTCTCGTATTCCATCTCCGGCGTCGCGCTTGAGCAGTTTGCCATGTGGGCGCCCGACGTGCTGGAGATGTTTCAGCAACTCGCCGCCACGGGGGCGTGCGAATTCCTCGGCGAGACTTCGCATCACTCGTTGTCTTTCCTCTTTTCCCGAGAGGAGTTCAGCGAGCAGGTGCAGATGCACGACGAGCAGATTCAGAAACACTTCAACCAGTCGCCGCGCGTCTTCCGCAACACCGAACTGAACTACTCCAACGACGTCTCGACGCACATTGCGGCGCTTGGGCGATACAAGGCCGTCATCTGCGAAGGCGTCGATCGATTGCTGGGCTATCGCTCGCCCAACTATCTCTATGTGCCGCCCGGGATCGCGAAGGCCGGCGGCAACGGCGACCTGAGCAAGGCACGCGTCAAGCTCATGCTCAAGAACTATCGCCTGAGCGATGACATCGCCTTTCGCTTCGGCGATCGCAACTGGTCCGAGTGGCCGCTGCGGGCCGAGACCTTCGCCAAGTGGGTCAACGCCATCAACGGCAACGGCTACGTGTGCAACCTCTTCATGGATTACGAAACCTTGGGCGAGCACCAGTGGGCCGAGACCGGCATCTTCCAGTTTCTCGATGCACTGCCCGAAAAAATCTTCGATGTCAATCCAGGCAACAACGACTTCCTCACGCCGTCGCAGGCCGTCGACAAGTACGCACCCGTCGGCGAGTACAACGTGCCGTACATGACTTCATGGGCCGACACCGAGCGCGATCTTTCGGCGTGGCTGGGAAACGCGATGCAGGAGAACGCGGCCGCTGAACTCTATCGCCTCGAGCCGGCTGTGAAAGCCCGCCACGCTTCCGGTGATGAGTACATTCTCGAAGACTGGCGCAAACTCACCACGTCCGATCACGTGTACTACATGTCCACGAAGTACTGGGCCGACGGCGATGTGCACAAGTACTTCTCGCCCTACGACTCGCCGTACGATGCGTACATCAATTTCATGAACGTGCTGGACAACATCCGCACGCGCGCGGGGGAGTAGGCGGCGCTTCACGCCACCGGCGAAACCAAGTCCGCGAGGCGCTCGTGCACCAGCGCGACAAACTCCTGCTGCAATTCGATTCCAACAAAGCGCCGGCCCAGCCGCGCCGCCGCGAGCGCCGTCGTCCCCGCGCCCAGGAACGGATCGAGCACGACATCGCCTTCCTTCGTGAAGAGCCGTATGAACCATGACGGTAACTCGCTGGGAAACGCAGCGCTGTGACTCTTGTTGCCGCACTCTGTCGCCATGTGCAGCACGTTGGTCGGATACGCGAGGTCGCGGCCGATCCAGTTGGCGATCTTCTTGCCGAATCCGCTGTTCACCCTGGAATTGTCACGCCGCTTGTCGGTGGCGCTCAGATTGCGCAGCCGCGCATGTTTCCAGTCGCCCATCGGCACGCGCACCGCATCCTGGTGCATCGCGAAGTCGCGCTGTTTCGTGAAGTGCAGGCAGCGCTCCCACGCATCGCGGAACCGATTCGGCCATTTGCCCGGATGACAGTTCTTCTTGTGCCAGATGTATTCCTCCGTCCATAGCCAGCCTTGCTCGCGCATCTTCATGATCAGTTCGAGCACGTAGGTATGCCGCTCGCCCGCCACGACGCGCTCCTTGATGTTCAGGACGAACGATCCGGTGGGTTTGGTGACGCGCAGCAGTTGGGCCGAGATCGGCGCGAACCATTCGACGTATTCGCCGGGCGAAACGCCGCCGTAGGTGTGCTTGCGCTGGTCGGCGTACGGCGGCGAGGTCACGGTCAGGTCGATCGATTCATCAGGCAGCGTGGCGAGCAGCGTCCGGCAATCGCCCTGCAGAATCCGGTTCATCCACCGTGCCGCAGCCATGCGCGCATCCTCCGTGATCGCCGGGAGTATAACGATCGTCGGACCATTCCTGTCCGAATGATTGCAATGTGCGCGAACGGGGATCAAGATTCGCCGACGCAGCGAATATGATGGTGATTCGCGCCGCCCCCGGCCGCCGGTATCCGTTGCTTCCTGATGTCTCGCTGGTCCCGCCTGACAACATCTCGACGCGCCCTGACGCTGCTTGAGACGGTCATCGCCCTCGCGCTGATCGCCGTGCTGCTGTCGATTCTCGTTCCGGCCCTGACATCTGCCCGCGTCACCTCGCACCGCGACCATTGCGCGGATAACCTGCGAAACATCGGCGAGGCGTGGCAGACCTACCTCGGCGATCACGAGAAACGCTTCCCCCACGTGCCGCTGCAGCCGGCCTGGTACTACGGCGGCATGCGCTTTTCGCGCATCGACGGCACGGCGTGGCCCGACTACGACCGGCCGCTCACGCCCTACCTCGGCGTGTTCAAGACGCGCGACTACGACAGCCTGTGCGTGTGCTGCCCGGCCGACCGCGGCATCTCGACCCCGGCCTCGGCCGCCGGCACCGGCCAGCGCACGGCCTTCGAATCCTACGGAACCAGTTACCGCGCCAATGCTCCGCTGATGGATGCGCGTCTCGCCGGCGTCAGCGATGAGACGCGCGGCATGAGCCGAAGTGAGATCTCGGCGTTCCCCGCCGCGCTCATCGTGTGCGGCGACGCGGTGTGGTACGAGGTCGCCGAGTCCACCGGCCGCAGCGCCGACTGGCACGGCGTGAGCGATTCCGGCAACCTGCTTTTCCTTGACGGATCGGTGCGCTTCATGACCATTCGGCCGAGAAACGTGGGCGGGCCGATCATCTTCGATCCGCGCGGCCGCGGCGCGCGGCCGGCGCCGGCGCCCGCCACGGCGCCGTGACACGTTCTCACGCAAAGATCATCTTTGCGGCGGCGATCATCAGTACAACCGCCAACAGCCGTCGTATCGCCGGGTTCCCCAGCCGTCGCGCGCCCAGGCCCGATCCAATCAGCCCGCCGATGATCGCCGCGGGCGCCCACAACCACAGTTCGTAGGGCAGATTCGGCAGCGAAGCGAGTTGTCCGCCCAGACCCGAGATGGAATTGGTGAGAATGAAGACCACGGAAACGCCCGCGGTGCGCCGTGGGTCGGCCCAGCCGCTGAGCACCAGCAGCGGGCTGAGGAAGATGCCGCCGCCGGTGCCGGTGAGCCCGGCGAGCAGACCAAGCGCACCGCCGACGATCAGGCTCAGCCAGATCGGGGGATACTTCACGGGGGCAGCGGCGACGCCATCGGTGGTTGCACGCTTGTCGCGCTTGAACAGCAGGTTGATTGCGGCGACGAACAGGACCGCGCCCACGATCTGCTTGTAGATGTGCCCGGGCAGCGTCGTGGCGCCGCCCACGAACGCCATCGGAATCGCCGCCAGTGCGAACGGCCAGAACAGCCGCCAGTCGAAACAGCCTGCCCGCGCGAAGCGGATCGTGCCGATCGTGGCCACCAGGATGTTCAGCACCAGCGCGGTGGGCTTCATCACCTCGGGCGCAAGGCCGATGAGCGCCATCGCCGCCAGGTAGCCCGAGGCCCCCGCGTGCCCGACCGACGAATACAGGATCGCCGCGGCGAGAATCAGGCCGGCGAGCATGTAGGCTTCGGGCGACATGAGTTTCGCGGCAACTTCACAGCGCGTGTGCGAGCATCCGCGATCACCTAGGTTCAACCGCTTTCACGCCCAGCAACTTCGGCGGGTTGATCGGCCGGTCGCCCTCGCCCGTCTTCACCGCGCCGAGTTTCTTGACCACGTCCATGCCCTCGACCACCTGGCCGAAGCCGGTGTACTGGTTGTCGAGATGCTGGCACTTCTCGCGCGTCAGGCAGATGAAGAACTGGCTGCCGGCGGAATTCGGATCGCTCGAGCGCGCCATCGACAGCGTGCCGGGCACGTGCTGCCGCTTGTTGAACTCCGCCTTCACCGCCCAGCCCGGGCCGCCCGTGCCTGTGCCTTTCGGGCAGCCGCCCTGGATCACGAAGCCGGGGATGACGCGATGGAAGATGAGGTTGTTGTAGAAACCTGATGAACCGAGTTTGAGAAAGTTGGCGACGTGATTGGGCGCGACATCATCCCAGAGTTCAACGGTCATGTCGCCAAGGTCGGTGGAGATGATGGCACGGGGGTAAGGCATGGGATTGACGATGACGATTGATGATTGACGGTTGGACTGTCGAGATCGGACGCATGCTAAGCCGCAAGCGGCTTGTGGGGGACGAATCGTCAATCGAAAATCGACAATCCCCGTCACCTCGGCACGCGCCCCGTCGGCCGTGTCGTCGGCTGACGCGACTGCTCGGGCGTGACGCGCGCATCCGGCCGGCCCTTGCCGATCGATCGCGGCGGGGCGGGCACAGCCTCGGCATCCTCGATCACCGGCGGGTCCTTCGGCCGACCGGCCTTCACATCCGCCAGTTCGACTTCCGCAATCGCCTTGATCACCGGCGCGCCATCTACCGCGTAGCCGAAGGCGCAATACTGGCCATCGAGCCTTGCCGTGCCCTCGCGCGACAGGCAGATGAAGAACTGGCTGCCGTTGGAATCGGGATCATCGCTGCGCGCCATGGAGATCACGCCGAAGTCGTGTGCGAGTTTCGAGTCCTCCATCGGCAGCCAGTAGCCTGGCCCGCCGTCGCCTGATGCGGTGGGATCACCCGCCTGGATGACGAAGGGCTGGCCGTTGGCGGTCAGCGGCACGATGCGATGGAAGACAATGCCGCGATAGAAACCGCCGCGCGCCAGGTCCAGAAAGTTCCACGCGGTGTTGGGGGCTTCATCAGGCTTGAGGCAGATCGTGATGTCGCCCTTGGACGTGTGGAGGATGACATCGCGCTCGCTCCAGATGCGCAGGCCGCTGAACAGGCGCTCGCGCGGCTGGGGGTTGGCCCGGGCTTCCTCGGCCTGACGCTGGGCCTCGGCGGCCGCTGCTGCGGCTTCGGCGGCCGCGGCCGCTGCTGCGGCCTGCTCAGCACGCCGAGTCGCGTCCTCCGGATTCAGCGGCGGACGATCGGCCAACTGCGACTGCGTCTCCGGCACCGCGGCCGGGCGCGTCGCGGGCGGCGGCGTTGACCCTGGCGGGGGGGGCGGCATCTGCACCGATGGATCGTTCTCGTCGATCCATCCGACGATGCGCGTGCTCGGATTGCCCGTGACCGGATGAATCCGCACCTCCGTCTTCGGCACCATGCGCGACAGCATCGGCTGCAGCACCAGCGCGCTGCCCACCGGCTCGTTGATGTCGATCATCTGAAGGTACGCGGCCTTGCGGATCTTCCAGATCGCCGGCAGGCGGTCGTTGAGATCGACCCGGCCGGGATAGACCTGGATCGCATCCGCCAGCGGCAGGCCGTCGAAATCCATGAGCTGCAACGTGACGGTGCCGAAAGATCGCGGCGAGACGACGTTGATCATCACCGGCCGGTTCAGGCCGTGATACAGGCGCTCGACGGTGATGCCGGGGGGCGGCTTGGATGGATCGCGCGCCGGCCTCTGCGGCGTTTCCTGCGCCACAGCGCACGACAGAGCGATCAGGACGACGATTGGAGCAAGCAACGGAGCGAAGCGCATGGTCAATCATTATGACATGCCGCCCGCTGCAAAGCCGCGACCATTGGTCGCGGGTGGGCACACCGTCACGCTCATTTGGGCCAAAGGAGCAGCAGCGCCACGCCGACGGCGGCGTTCACGCCGAACAGCGTGGCCACGCGCGCCAGCAGCGTCGGCCCGCCGACGAACGCGACGATGCCCGTCTTGAAGCAGAGGTTCGCGATGCAGGCGATGATGATCGCGCGCCACGCCGTCGTCGTCGCCACCGCTCCCCCCGCCGCCATCTTCGACGTTGAAAGCGTGATGGCGTCCATGTCGGTC
>DATKJG010000367.1:0-3559 GCA_035543215.1 Phycisphaerales bacterium
GGCAATGCATGACGGTGAGGCCGATGGCCCCGGGCGTGACCGAAACATCGCTCGCCGCGATCAGCCGAGACAGCCGATCCTCGTCATAGCATTCGCCTTCGAACTTGACGCTGCCGCGCACGCCGAGTTCATCGACTAGTCGTTCGAGTTTCGCGCGCTCCGGCCCGTCGCCGACGATCAGCAGCCTGACGTCGCGACCTTGCGCAATGAGACGAGCGTGGGCGCGAATCAGCACATCAATCTTCTTGAAGGCGTTCAACCGAGAAAGCGAGATCGCGATCGGCAGGCGCTCGTCGCCGAAGAGTTCGCGCCGCATCGTGGCGACCTGGGCTGCCGTCAGCGACTCGCGCAGGCGGCGCTGCCGCGCATAATCCAGCGAGTTGTAGCAGACGTGCACGCGCCGCGGCTGAAATCCCTCACCCAGCGCGAGCGCCTTGCCGAGGTGGCCATACATCACCAGCACGCTCGCCACGCGGGCCCAGAGATTGCGGAGCAAGCGTTTGAATCCGCTCTCGCGCCGGATGAACCCGTGCGTCCACATCACCACGCGCTTGCCCGTCAGCCGAGCCCCCAATGCGCACAGCCACATGCATGGATCGTTGATGACCGCCATCATCATCACGGCGTCATAGCGGCGGCTGAAACCTGCCTTCACCGCGCCCCATTGCCAGACGCTCTTGCGGCGGGTGAAGGGAATCCAGCGCGCCGGGGTGTCGATCGAGCGCCAGCCGGGACGTCCGGGGAAGGGCACCGTGCCGATCTGAGCTAGAGGCTTCGCGCCCGCGACGATGGTGAACTCGAAGCCGGGCTGTTGCATCAGGCAGTCGTAGAGCCCTTCCCGATACAGTGGCACCAGCCGATCGACGATGGCCACGCGCATGGGGCGCGGGGCGGGTTGGACAGTGGCTTCGTTCATGCACAGGGCGGCGGGAAGTGGTGCGGATGATATCGACGCGGCCGATTTGACTGTCTACGTCCGAACTGCGGCCGCCGGGCGATCGTCTAGCATTCGGAGCCAGGCAGCGTCCGGTTATAGGAACGCTCGCTTCGCTCGGATGCTCTCCGTTCCGGCTGTCAGCCTCGTCATCCAATTGCCCGATCAACCAACTGCATGTGCGGCATCACCGGCATCATCAGCAAGGCGGCGATCAACGATGACCAGACCCAGCGCGTCGCGCGGCTCAACGATCTGCTGACGCACCGCGGCCCCGATGGCGAGGGAACGCTGCGTCTCGACCACGCGTGCCTGGCGATGCGGCGTCTGAGTGTCATCGACCTCAGCACGGGCTGGCAGCCGCTGTATAACGAGGATCGCTCGCTCGCCTTGATCTGCAACGGCGAGGTGTACAACTTCGTCGAGTTGCGCCGCGCGCTCGAGGCCCGCGGTCATCGCTTCGCCACCAAGAGTGATTGCGAGACGATCCTGCACCTCTACGAGGATCACGGCGAGGAGTGCGTGCACCATCTGCGCGGCATGTACGCCTTCGCCCTTTGGGATGCACGGCGGCGGCGCGTGCTTATCGTGCGCGATCGCGTGGGCGAGAAGCCGCTCTACCTCGTCGAGCGCGGAGGCGAGATCACGTTCTGCTCCGAACTGCACCCGCTGGTGCAGGCGGGCGTCATCGGCGTTGAACTTGATCCCGGCGCGATTCACCAGTACTTCCACTTCGGCTACGTGCCCGAGCCGCGCTGCCCGCTCAAGGGCGTGCGCAAACTTCCCGCCGGCCACCTGCTGAGCATCGATGTCGATTCCTGGAACATGCGCGAGCGCTGCTATTGGCGCATGGAGGATGCGCCGCCAATCGAAGGCGATCCGGCCAAGCGGATCCGCGAAGAACTCGATCGCATCAGCGAGCTGGTGATTCGATCCGATGTACCCGTCGGCGTCGCTCTTTCCGGCGGCCTCGATTCGAGTCTGATTGCCACGCTCGCGCACCGCAAGTATCCGGGAACGATGCATGCGATCTCGATCGGCTACGAAGGCCGGCCTGTGCAGGATGAGCGCTCCATGGCGCGCGAACTGGCAGACTACCTGCGCATGCCCATGCACGAAGTCGAGATCACGCGCGATGACATGGTGCAGGCACTGCCGAAGGTCGTCGTCGAGCGCGATGACCCCATCTGCGATTCCTCAGGCATCGGCTACTGGACGGTGATGCGCAAGGCGCGCGAGCAGGGGATACCCGTCATGCTCGCCGGGCAGGGCGGTGATGAACTGTTCTGGGGCTATGGCTGGGTGCGCAACGCGGCGCGGGCCACGTTGCGCAAGCGATCGCTGCTGCACAGCAACGGCTCGGGCGCATCAGTCGGAGTGCGCGACTATCTCTCTCTGTCGCGGCCGCCGTACTCGTACACGGCGGGTATCCGCTGGCTGCGCTCGCTGGCCGGCCTGCGCACGGGTCTGAAGCAGTATCGCGAGGATCGAGCCGGTCATGCGAATCGCATGGTCTTTCACGAACTCGAGCCGGTCTTCCGTGAGGCGATGAATTCGTCTGCCGGCATGTACTCAGGGGCATTCAGTGAGGAAGCGTTGCGAACTGACGTGCTCGCGCCTTTCGACCATGCGCAGCCGTGGCCCAACATCGAGGTCGCGATCACGAAGTTCATCGCGGAGACCTACCTGCAGGAGAACGGCATTGCGCAAGGCGATCGTCTGAGCATGGCGTGGTCGGTTGAGTTGCGGCTGCCGCTGGTGGATTACCGCCTGTTCGAGATTGTCATCGGCCTGACCAAGCAGTATGGCCATTTGAACCTGCCGCCCAAACACTGGCTGCGCGAGGCGGTGCGGGGCGAGGTGCCTGACTTCGTCTTCAACCGTCGCAAGCGCGGCTTCACGCCGCCGTGGCGGCAGTGGGGCAGGGCGATGGCGGACGCCTACGGCGATCAACTGCTCGATGGCGAGTTGGTGCATCGCGGCGTGCTGACACCCAAGGCGGCGCGTCATCTTCGCAAGTGGCTGAGCCCGCCGGCCCTGGCCCTGCCGCGGCACATGGCCGACCGCGCGCTGGTGCTGGAGATGTGGTGTCGCGGGCTGACAACGGATGGCGCTTCGCGCACGGCCGCTCGACGGCCGGCGGAGGTCGCTTAATGTCCGAATCCCGGCGCGCCGCGGCCCGAATCGCCGCCAACTATGTGCGCCTGATTGCGGGCGTGGCCCTGGGCTTGGCGCTGGTGCGGCTGCAACTGCGCACGCTGGGCGGTGAGGTCGTCGGGCTCATCGCGCTGCTGGTCAGCACGATCGGACTGGCCAGCGTGATCGAGGAGGCGATCGAGAACAGCATGGTCCGCGAACTCGGTACGGCCCATCACTCGGGCGATCGCGCTCGCTTCGCCGTCGTCTACAACTCGGCCCTGGCGGTCAGCACGCTGGCGGCGGGATGTGTTGCATTGGTGTACGCGATCATTCTGCTTGTGCTCCCCTTGCTCGATGTCCCATTGGAACTGCTGTCGGCGGCCCGCTGGTTCATCGTGGCGAAGATGCTCGAGTCAGCGATCATCGTGGCGCTGGCGCCGGCCAACAACATGTACCTGGCCACCGAGCGCATGATCGGCTTCAACG
>DATKJG010000368.1:0-4009 GCA_035543215.1 Phycisphaerales bacterium
CTGCACGAAGTGCTGGACATGATGGCATGCAAAGCCGCCGTGAAGGCGGGCGATCGTCTGCAGCCGGAGGAACTCGCGGAACTGCTGCGATATCGTGAGACGATCGAGCGCGCGAGCAACTGCCCGCACGGCCGGCCGACCAGCCTGCGACTGACGCTCAAAGAACTGGAGAAGCAGTTCGGCCGCACGTGATCGTGAGAACCAACGGACATCATCCTCCACTGACCGGTGGAATCAGCGCGATCACGCATCCGTCCCGTAGCGGCGCGTCGTGGGAGGCATAGCGTTCATCGACGGCGATCGCGAGTCGCCCGCTCAACGCCTGCAGCGTTGGATGCTTCGTCAGTATGACGGCGAGCGCCTCGCGCACGGTCGCACCCTCGGGCAGATTGATCGACTCTCGATCACTTGCCGCCAGTTCTCTGGCCTGGGCGAAATACAGCACATCGCAGCGCATGGCGGAAATCGTAGGGGCGTTCGCATCGATCATGGCCAGGCAAGGAATCGCAAGCGCGTGCCGACGGCGACGGGCCTGTCCTGCACAGGCAACTCCAGCAGTCCATGCGTGGCTGCGGTGTGCGCGAGATCGCCTGAGCCTGCCCACTTCGGCACAACGGCCCGGCCATCATTGCGCAGGATCGCGGGACGGAAGGCACGCCGATGCGCGTTCGGCTTCACAGCCTCAGCCAGTTCGATCTCGCGCCATGGAAGTTGCGATGGCAGTCCCAGCATCGCGCGCACGATCGGCCAGATGAACAGGCACGCGCACGCCAATGCCGAGACTGGATTGCCCGGCAGTGCCACGATGATCACGTTGCCTGCTGTGCGTCCGACGACGATCGGCCGCCCCGGTTGGATGGACGCGCCGACCAGGAATCGCTGCACGCCGCCGGCGTCGAACGCCTCCGGAAAGTGGTCGCGCTCGCCGGCGCTGACGCCGCCGATGGTGATGACCAGATCGCCAGTTTCTATAGCGCGGCAGACAGCCTCGATGGTCGTCCCACGCTGATCGGGCAGATGGTGCGAAGCGACCGGCTCCGCGCCGAATCCCCGCAGAAGGTCCGTCGCCATCACGCTGTTTGAGTTGCGAATCTGGTGCGGCTGCAACTGTGCCAGCGGCGTATCGGCCGGCCGGACCTCATCGCCCGACGTAAGCACGGCAGCGCGGGGACGGCGGCGCACCTCAAGCGAGGTCGCACCTGTCGCCGCGGCCATGCCCAAGTGCTGCGGGGCAAGCAGCGTCCCTGCCGGCACGAGCACATCACCCTCTCGCGCATCAGCGCTGCGTGGATGCACAGCCTGTCCGGCTTCGACGCGATCGAGCGTGAAGGTGACGGGATTGCCGCGATCGCTCGCTTCGTGCTGAATCACCGTGTCGCACGCGTCAGGCAGGGCGGCGCCGGTGGCGATCTTGACGCACGCGCCGGGCGGCACGCGCACATCCGGCGCGACGCCGGCGGGCACTTCTCCCGCGACCGGGAAGGGTCGGCTGCGCGAATAGTCAGCGGCCCTCAGCGCGTAGCCGTCCATCATCGCACGGTTGAACGGCGGCATGTCACGATCAGCCACGACCGCCGATGCCAGCACACGGCCGCCTGCCCGATCGAGCGGGACCAGCTCCTGCCCGGTTCGCGAGATGACTGCATCATTGACCGCGCTCAGCGCGCGCTGCAGCGCCTCGGCGTAATCGGGGAGCCCAGTCACGTCGCCGCTCCGACAGAGGCGCGCTGAGATCGTGCTGCGGCCGCGGCGGAGAGGAATGTTGCCAGCCGCTCGAAGCATGCCGCGCGGCAGTCTGGATCGCTGAAGCTGTGATCCGCCCGTGCCACGAGCACGCGCTCGGCGCCTGCGGCCCCGCATGCAAGCAATTCCTCGGACGAATCGGCCGGAAGCGTGCGATCCGCCGCAGCGTGCACGATCAGCAGCGGCTGCTGCAGGGGCGGCTGCAATTCGCGCTCCGTCCGCGCGAGCACCGGTTCGCGGAACGCCGTCGGCAGCGGTTCGAGCGGCGCACCCCCGTTTCCATTGACGGGTTTCTCGCTCCGCAACGCGAGGAGCGAGGCAGTGGCCGGATTCAGCAGGCACAGTCGTGCGATGTTCGACGATTGCGCGGCGGCGTCCAGGGCCGCGACGGCACCGATCGACCAGCCCACGAGCCCGACGCGGCCGCGACTCACATCAGTCAGGGCTTCGATCGCACGCACGACTGCCAGCACATCGCCCACCTCGTGCGCGAGGCTGTAAGCGTTGAGGTCATCGAGGATCAGGTTTGCGGTCCGAGGTTCGAGATTGGCTGCGATGACCCTCGCTTCGGCCATCGCGACGGCGAGGGCATCCATCAGGTCGATGTCTGCATCACTTCCCGCCAAGCCGCGGTTGAGCACGACTGCCGGCAACTGTCCCCCGTCGGAGGTTTCGGGCCGTACGAGCGTTACCTGCAGCGAGGCCATCGTCCCCGCCGCGTCGGATTTCACGACCATGTTCTCGCGCCGCAGCATGAGTGGTCCATCATAGCGTCGGCGGGCGCTGTGATGATTCAGGTCGCAGGTCCGGGTCGTTGACAGCGAACGTCGTGCGCCCCGTCGCCAGCATGGCGCGGATGTACGGCACGCACAGCGAGCAGCCGCGCGCGCAGCCCACACGCTGACGGAGGAAATCGAGATCCGCGCCGGGATATGCGTCGGCGATCGCTTTCATCTCCGCGAGCGTCACGTTTGCACACACACAGCGATCGACTTCACCGCCGGCCATAGGCATCACCTCGGGTCGTACATTGAATCATCATTCGAGAGAAAGCCGTTGCGGGGATACGCCATGTACTGCGAGAGCAGGGCATCGGTCGCGTGCGCGCCGGGAAGGGAATCGCGCGTCGAGCCGACGTGGCCATCAACGAAGGCGACACTGGTCGCGCCGCGATGGCGGAAGGCCTGACCGCCGGCATACATCGTGCTCAATCCAAGGCCTTCGCTGTTGAGCGGGGCGCGCATGAACTTGTTGGCGCCGCCCTTCCAGCCGCCATCGCCGAACATCGCGCAGGCGTGTCCGCGGCTGCAGGCGTGCGGCTGAATGCCCTTGCGTACCGCGTGCCAGCCGACCTGCGGGAACGTGGCCTCGCCTCCGATGTAGGTCGTGTTGTAGTTGTAGCCGGTGTAGGGGTCGCCGCCAGGTGCCGCCGTGGCGGGCTCGAAGTCGGGACATTGCTGGACCTCGCTGGGGTTGTTGACGAAGCCCCACAGCGCGCCTGGTGAGACAACCTGGCTGCCGGCCGTCACCCAGTCCCACGCAATGCGCCGGAACGATCCTGCGGAGTTGCCGTATCGGATGGCGGTGGGAAACGCGTCGTACAGCGCAGCGTAGGCGTGGGCCGCGGCTGCCATCTGCTTGAGATTCGTCTGGCAGCGCGTCGAGCGGCTGCCGGCCCGGGCGCTCGAGAGTGCTGGGGCCAGCAGCCCGACCAGCGCGGCGGTGATGCCGAGCAACACCAATACCTCGACGATCGTGAACGCACCGCGACATCTCGTGTCTTTGGATCGTGTCGTGTGAGGCATCATGCACCCCAATTGGTGATGACTTCGAGCAGGTCGACGACATCCACGACGCCGTCGTTGTTGAAGTCGCTGGGCAGCGTGCCGGGCTGGCGCACGCCCCAGGTCGTGATGACGCCCAGCAGATCGTTGACATCCACCAGACCGTCGAGGTTGGCATCACCGGCCTGTCGAGGCGCGGTGTCTGCGAGGGCATCGATTTCGATGTTTTCGATCGCACTTGGCGGATTGGAAATTCGAACGAAGGAGATCGCGGGCAGACCGGTGGAGGCAATGTCGACGCCGGTGCCGCCGCCGCTGCCGAAGTACGCGGCGCGAATATCAGGAAGGTCGCGGCCGTTCATGTGTTTCAAGGTCAGGAGCGGATCGACGGGGCGTGTGAAGTCGGTCAAGAGTGCGGCCGGCGCAGTGTCGTAGGCGCCGCCATCGAGATAGCCCATCGTGGGCATGAGCCCGTCAGCCGT
>DATKJG010000369.1:0-2632 GCA_035543215.1 Phycisphaerales bacterium
GACGTGCGTAACTCACGGTCGTCGCCGTCGATGAGATCAGCCCGCCCAGCAATCCGCCCAGCACCGTGCCGGCGCGCTGGCCGAAGATCTTGAACGCCACATAACCGCCGAGGCTGATGCCGCTGACCAGCACCACCATCCACCAGATCTGTCGAAGGTTGAACACCTGGAAGGGCCCGAACGTTGCATCGGGCAGCACCGGCAGGATGACCAGCGCGATGAGCGCGAACTGCATGAGGCCGCGCATGTCGTTCTCCCCCATGCGCTGCACCACCCCGTGCAGAATCGGCTTGGCGTACAGCAAGACCACCACCGCGCCGGTGAGCACGACGGCCGCGCTGCGATGACCGAACGCGAGGTACGCACCGATGCAGAACATCAGCAGGGCCGCCACCTCGGTGGTCATGCTCGGCGAAGGCGGCTCCTTGCCCCGCAACTTGATGACGTTGGCCATGATCATCAGGCCGGCAACGCCCGCGAGCCCGCCCACGATCACCCAGGCGCCATAGGTCTCGGCCATCAGGCCGCAAATCGTGCCCAGGACGGTGATCAGCGCGAATGTGCGGAAGCCCGCCGACTGCGACTTGACGCGCTCGCGTTGCAGGCCGACCAGCAGGCCAAGACCCAGCGAGATGCCCAGCGTCTGGAACGTCTCGGCGGCGGTCATCATTGCCCGTGGGCCTTGGGATAGAACTCGACCTTGGCCTCGCGGAACCAGATGTAGTTGGTGGGGGCGGCGGAGATGGGGCCGTTGATGCCGAAGATCGCCACCTGCACCTTCTCGCCGGGCTTCACATCGTTCGACAGCACGACGCGGTTGGGCTTGTTCCAGCCCGTGACGAGGTTGGGATTGTCCTGATTCAGAACGCGCGGCAACTGGCCGTTGACCCAGATCTCGGCGTAGTCGTCGACCGTTGCATGGAGCACCGCCACGCTGCCGGCGACATCGAGCCCGGCGAAATCCCTGGGCATGGTGAGCGTGACGCGATACCAGTTGAAGCACACCTTGCCTCCGGCGCGGCGCTGGCCGAGCGTGTCGGCGGCGATGATCGGCCACGATGAATCATCGAAGTCTGCCGCGCCCGCGAGCGGCGAGATCTCGTAGGTCGTGTTGGCTGGCCCGGGCGCGTTGCGATCGGCCCCAGGCGCGGTGTAGGGCACCTCGATGATCTTCGCATCGCTGTAGCGCCACTCGGCGCCGAAGATCGCGCTGCCTTCCTTGGTCATCAGGTTGACATCAGCCATCGGCTGCCCGGATGGCAGTGCAGGGCTCGGGGGAGGCGCCGGCCTGGTGGTTGCCGCAGGTGGAGCCTTGGGAGCCGGGTCCTGCGCAAGTGCGGAAAGGGTCAAGGCAACGGTTGCGGCGATGAAAAGGCAGTGGCAGCGCATGGCGTTCGATCCAGTGGAACGAGGTTGTCGGGGAACGAAATCGTACAACAGCGCACGATGGCCGGAACATGCGGATAATGAAAGGACTGCAGTCGCCGCAGACTCAGGGCTGACGCCATGCCCATCGATCACACCACCGAAGGCAAGCGTTTGCGGCAGGATGCCACGCGCAGCGCCAACTGGAAGCGCTGGGGGCCGTATCTCGCCGAGCGCCAGTGGGCCACCGTGCGGGAGGATTACTCGGCCGATGGCGACTGCTGGAACTCGTTCCCGCACGATCACGCCCGAAGCCGTGCGTATCGCTGGGGCGAAGATGGACTGCTGGGAATCACCGATCGCCAGTGCCGGCTGTGCTTCGCGCTGGCGCTGTGGAACGGCCGCGACCCGATCCTCAAGGAGCGGCTGTTCGGCCTGACCAATCCCGAAGGCAACCACGGCGAGGATGTGAAGGAGTGCTACTACTACCTCGACTCCACGCCCACGCACTCGTACATGAAGGCGCTGTACAAGTATCCGCAGCGCGAGTTTCCGTACGCCAATGTGATTGAGACCAATCGCCAGCGCTCGCACCTCGAGTACGAATACGAGATCACCGACACCAGCGCATTCGACGAGCATCGATACTTCGATGTGATGGCCGAGTACGCCAAGGCCGGGCCGGACGACATCCTGATTCGATTGACCGTCGCCAATCGCGGGCCGGAGGCCGCGAGCGTGCACATGCTGCCGACGCTGTGGTTCCGCAACACGTGGTCATGGGGCCGAACCAGCGAAGGCTACACGCGCAAGCCGCTCATCCGCGCCGAGGACACGCAGACACTGCTCGCCGAGCATGAGACGCTGGGGCGCTACCGCCTGCATCTTGAGCCAGCCAATACGGGCCGGCTGCTGTTCACGGACAATCACACGAATGTCGAGCGGCTGTTCAACACGCCGAGCCCCGAGCCCTGGGTCAAGGATGCTTTCCATCGTTTCGTGATCAACGGCGAGCGCGACGCGGTCAATCCCGCGCGCGAAGGCACCAAGGCAGCGGCCCACCACGTCCTGAGCATTCCCGCAGGCGGCCAAGTCGTTCTTCGACTGCGCCTGAGCGCGGAAGGCGGCGAGAGTGCATCGCCCTTCGCCGATTTCGACCGAGCATTTGCCGAGCGGCTGCGCGAAGCCGACGAGTTCTACTCGGCGCGGCTGGGTCCGAATCTCTCCGATGATGAACGCACCGTCGCGCGCCAGGCGTACGCCGGGC
>DATKJG010000370.1:0-3564 GCA_035543215.1 Phycisphaerales bacterium
GGGCGCGTTGGCGATGGCCTTCTCGAACCATGGCCTTGCCTCGCCATACTTCTTCTCGCGGTGGTAGGTCAGGCCGAAGAGAAAGCACGCTTGGCCGTCGTTGGGGTGCAACTCAAGCCAGTTGCGCAGCCGCACGCGGGCTGGGCCCGACTGGCGATCCCTGATCAGAGCGAAGATCTGGGCCAGATCGCGCGAAAGCGGCTGCCGCGCCATGCTCTCGCCAGATTCCGGATGCTCCGGCGCCGCCGACGGCGCCGTGGCGGCGCTCGTCGTCTTTGGCGGCCCTTGTTTCTCGCAGGCAACCTGCATCAGACTCGCCACCAGCGTCAGGCCAAGAGCGATAGCGACCCACGGGAATGGGAAGAATGGCGAAGGGCTGGCGGGCATCGCACGCCGTCTTCTCAGGATTGACCCTTCAACCGGGGACATCAGAAACACAGGTGCCATGGGCTTCCCGACACCGCCGCCGAGGGGTGAGGAACAGTGAAGGTGGCGAAAACGACCTTGAGAGACTTGGAGTCTGGCAAACGCGGCGTATATTAGGGAGGCCAGTGCCGCCGCCCACGGCCCTGCATCCCACCATGCGGGGAGCCCTCGTCGCCGCATGCTTCAGCCCTCGCTCAAAGGGCTTCAACCGACTTCACAGGAAAGATCGATGCATATGCGCTCGAAGTGCCTGCGTCTTCCGATTCATCGTTCCATCAACATTTCCGGGGTCGGCGTCGCGTTGTTCGGCGCGGTTGCGGGCATTTGGTCTGCGCCAGTTCACGCCGGCGGGCCGGTCTATCCGCAGCCCCAGGCCAAGATGGGCGCGCCCATTCAGGGCCTCACCGCGGCGCAACTCATTCGCTTCAATAATGGCCGGCTCGACTACGACCACACCTTCGTCGACCTCGAAGGTCTTGGCCCCTGCTTCAACAAGGCCAGTTGCAGCAATTGCCACAACAATCCCGTGGGCGGCCCGGGCTCGCAGACCGTCACGCGATTTGGCCTGGCGGACAAGTCTGGCTTCGACCCGCTGGCCTACCTCGGCGGTTCGCTGCTGCAGGAACTCGCCATCAGCCCGTCATGCCTCGAAGTCGTTCCGCCGGAAGCCAACGTCATCGCGCATCGCGTCACGAACGGAGCGCAGGGCTACGGTCTGATCGAAGCCATTGCCGATGCCGACCTGCTCGCCAACCGCGATGCGCAGCCGCTGGCGCTGCGCGGAGTGGCCCATATGGTTTCGGCCTTTGAAGACCTCGGCCCCAATCCGCCTCTGCGCGTCGGCCGCTTTGGCTGGAAGGCCCAAGTCGCAACGATTCTCACCTTCTCGGCCGATGCCTCGCTCAACGAGATCGGCCTGACCAATCGTTTCGTGCTGACCGAGAATGCGCCAAACGGCAATGCCGCTCTGCTGGCACAGTGCGATGCACGGCCGGATCCGGAGGATCACCCCGACGCCAACGGTCTGCACTTCATCGATCGCGTCACCGATTTCCAGCGCTTTTTGACGCAGCCGCCGCAGACGCCTCGCTCGGGGATGAGCGGCGAGACGATCTTCAACAGCATCGGCTGCAACGTGTGCCACACGCCGCAGTTCACAACCGCAAACACCGGCGGATTGGAGCGGGCTCTGCGTGGTCGCGTAATTCGCCCGTACTCCGATTTCCTGCTCCACAACATGGGCATCAATGCCGACTTCATTGTGCAGGGCGCTGGCACGGAGTTCCTCCTCAAGACGCCGCCACTCTGGGGCGTGCGCAAGCGCGATCCGATGTGGCACGATGGCCGCGTCGCAGCCGGCACGCTCGCCAGCCGCCTCAACGCCGCGATTGCCCTGCACAACGGCGGTGGCGCTGCCCAGGGTGGCGCGTCCGCTATTGCCTACGCGGCTCTGACTCAGAGCGACAAAGACAAAGTCATCGCCTTCCTGGATTCGCTCGGCAAACTCGAGTTCGATTCTGACGGCGATGAGGATGTCGATATCTTCGACTTCAACGCCTTGAAGGCCTGCTGGGGCGGCGGGCCGTATAACGCCGACCACGCTTGCGCGGTGCATGACGTCGATCAGGATGGCGATCTTGATTCCATTGACGCCGGTTCGTTCCTCATCGCCTCGGGCATGCCGCGGCGCGACTGCAACAGCAATGGCGTCGTCGATCTGCTGGACATCCTCGCCGGCGCGATCGACGCCAACGCCAACGGCCTGCTGGATTCCTGCGAACCGACGTGCGCTGCTGACGTCGACGGAAGCCACGGTGCGGACGTCAACGACCTCCTGGCGGTGATCAGCGGCTGGGGGAACTGTCCGGACGTCCCAAGCCCCTGCCAGGGCGACGTAAACGGCACCCAGGTGGTCGATGTCAATGACCTGTTGGCGGTCATCACCGCGTGGGGTCCTTGCCCGTAAGGCTGGAACCGCACATGAATTCGCCGCGCTTGCTGCAAACTAGCGGCAAGCGGAGCAGAACCTGCTATCGTGAGGAGGGGCCGGTTGCGCACGCTGCTCGATACGATGCGGAATCGCCGATGATGAGAACCTACCCACCGTCACGCCCGCCCGTGACTGATTCACTGGAGATCGCAAGATGAACCGCCGACCGCTCATCGCCGGAACCGCTGCCATTGTCGTCTGCACGTTGGCCATCGCGCCGGCATCGCAGGCCCAATGGGTGAACTTCAACAACGAGACCGGGACGCGCATGCCTACCGGCCCCGGTCTGAACACCGCCGCCACGAGCACCACCGATCCCGAGGAGAAGGACTACGCCTGGGGTGATGTGGACCAGGACGGCGACATCGACCTGGTGTGCGTGCGCAAGCAACCATTCACCTCGCCCGGACGTCGAATCAACGTCCTGTTCATGAACGAAGGCACGGCCCAGGGGCATTCGATCAACGGCGTGCTGGTCGATCGCACCGCCCAATATGCGCAGGCCGTCGATCTGAACAACGACGGCATCACCGATCCCCAGCCGGCTGCCGACCTTGGCTTCAATACCCCCACCAACGATCGCGATGTCGTGCTCGTCGACGTCAACAACGACGGCTGGCTCGACATCGTCACCGCGACCACGCTCTCGGACGGCCAAGTCAACATCATCGGCCACCCGCGCGTGTACATGAATCGCAAGGAACTCGCGGGCGTGTGGCAGGGCTTCCGCTTCGAGCCGCACCGAATTCCTGACATGAGGCCGCCGTCACCGCCGTTCGCCGCCAATATCCAGCCGCGCTTCTGCTCGGTGGCCGCCGGCGATGTCACGGGCGACGGTTACGTCGACCTCTACTTCGGTGACTACGACTCGGGTGGCGCTGAGACCTACGACTACAACAACAAACTCCTGATCAACGGCGGATTGTCGAACCCTGGCGTGTTCACCGATTCGGGCACAAGTCTCATGAGTGCGAATCCGGGCCTGCTCTCGGCCTTCGGCGCAGCCAGCATCATCGCCGACATGAACAACGATGGTGCGCTGGACGTCGTCAAGCAGACGTCGCTTAACGCTCCCCAGCATGTCGCCGTTCAACACAACAATCCCAGTGACCTCGGCCACTTCCCCGATCCCAAGTACAAGGTTGTTG
>DATKJG010000371.1:0-3800 GCA_035543215.1 Phycisphaerales bacterium
GAGGCAAAGCGTGAATTGCAGTATGGACAGACGGTCTGGGACATGGCGGACCTCGCTTGCGGTATCAGCGCCCCACCACCCCCATGATTCGGAGGGTTGGTCCGGGGATTTCAACGACCATGCAGCGCGGGGAAAAACGAAACAGGGTGGCTCCGCCTGGAGCCACCCTGAGAATCTGCATTTCCGTAGCGTTATGCCGCCTTCACGGGCTCAGGCGGCGGGGCGGCCTGCGGGGGCTCGCTGCTCTTGAAGAACAGGTGATCCTCGCCTTCCTTACGTGTGACCGTGATCTTCGACCCGCTCTGGTAGTCGCCTGAGAGCAGCGCCTCAGCCAGCGGGTCCTCGACGAATTGACCGAGGGCACGTCGCAGAGGCCGTGCGCCGAAGTCGGGGTTGTAACCCTTGTCGATCAGGAAGTCCTTCGCCGCCTGATCGAGTTCGAGTTCCATGCCCTTGCTCTTGAGGCGCTCGCGCACCTTGGCCAGTTCGATCTCGATAATGTGATTGAGATCTTCCTTGACCAGCGGCTTGAAGACGATGATCTCATCCAGGCGGTTGATGAACTCCGGCCGGAAGAACTTCTCGCATTCGGCAAGGAGCGCCTTCTTGATGCGCTCGTAGTCCTGTACCTCCTGCCGCCGGCCAAAGCCGAATTGCTGGCCGCCCTTGATCAGTTCGGCGCCGATGTTCGACGTCATGATCAGGATCACGTTCTTGAAATCGACGTGGCGGCCGAAGGAGTCGGTCAGGCGGCCTTCCTCCATGATCTGCAAGAGCATGTTGAAGACATCGGGGTGCGCCTTCTCGACCTCATCCAGCAGCACGACCGCGTACGGCCGGCGACGGATGCGCTCGGTCAACTGGCCGCCCTCTTCGTAGCCGACATAACCCGGAGGCGCGCCGATGAGGCGGGAGACGTTGTGCTTCTCCATGTACTCCGACATGTCGAGATAGACCATGGCGTCGGCATCGCCGAACATGAACTCGGCGAGGCTCTTGGCCAGCAGCGTCTTGCCGACGCCCGAGGGGCCGATGAAGATGAACGAACCCATCGGACGCTTGGGATCCTTGAGGCCTGAGCGGGCCTTGCGGATGGCGCGGGCCACCGCCTGCACCGCCTCCTGCTGGCTGACGACGCTCTTGTGCAGCTCGTCCTCCAGCTTGAGCAGGCGCTCCGACTCCTCCTTTTTCAGGCGAGTCAGCGGCACGCCCGTCATCTTGCTGACGACCTCGGCGATGACTTCCTCATCCACAATGCCGTCGACTTCGTTCATGCGCTCGCGCCACTTCTTCTGGATGCCTTCCTTCTCGGCGCGCAGTTTCTCGGCCTTGTCGCGCAGTTCCGCAGCGGCCTCGTAGTCGGCGTTCTTGACGGCTTCATCCTTCTGAATCGAGAGGAGTTCGATCTTCTCCTCGAGATTAGCCAGATCAGGCGGCTTGGTCATGCTCTTGAGTCGGACGCGCGCGCCCGATTCGTCGATCACGTCGATCGACTTGTCCGGCTGCACGCGACCGGGGATGTAGCGGCCGGAGAGTTCGACCGCGGCCCGCAGGGCGTCGTCGGTAATCTTCACGCGGTGGTGCGAGGCGTAACGCTCGCGCAGGCCCTTGAGAATCTCCAGGGTTTGTTCTGCGTTGGGCGGCTCGACCGGAATCGGCTGGAAGCGGCGTTCGAGGGCCGAATCCTTCTCGATGTACTTGCGGTACTCATCGAAGGTCGTCGCTCCGATGCACTGAATCTCGCCACGCGCGAGCGCGGGCTTGAGCACGTTGGACGCGTCGATCGCGCCTTCCGCGCCGCCGGCGCCGACCAGCGTGTGCAACTCATCGATGAAGAGGATGACGTTCTTGGCGCGGCGAACCTCGTTCATCACCGCCTTGATGCGCTCCTCGAACTGGCCGCGGTACTTCGTGCCGGCGACCATCATCGCCAGATCAAGCACCACCAGGCGCTTGTCGTGCAGCAGGTCGGGAACGTCCTGGCCGATGATCTTCTGGGCCAGGCCTTCGACGATGGCGGTTTTGCCCACGCCAGCCTCGCCCAGCAGAACGGGGTTGTTCTTCGTGCGGCGGCAGAGGACCTGAACGAGACGTTCGATCTCGTTCAACCGGCCGATGACCGGGTCCAGTTCGCCGGCCTTGGCGAGTTCGGTGAGATCGCGGCCGAAGGAATCGAGCGCCGGCGTCTTGCTCTTGGTGCGGCGTTGGCCTTGAGCCGTCTCGCCGCCGCTCTGGCCCTGCTGACCTGGAGCGCCTGCAGGCTCCGAGGGTTCTGTCGACTCCTCGCTCTCCACGCCAGCCCCGAGCAGGTTGAGAACCTCCTCGCGGACTTCCTCGAGTTTCAGGCCGAGATTCATCAGCACCTGGGCAGCGACGCCGTCGTGCTCGCGCAGCAGGCCCAGCAACAGGTGCTCGGTGCCAACGTAGTTGTGATTGAGATTGCGGGCTTCCTCGATGGCGTACTCGATGACCTTCTTGGCCCGCGGGGTCTGCGGCAGCTTGCCCATGGTGACCATCTCGGGGCCGCTCTTGACGAGTTTCTCGACCTCGAGGCGGACGCGGCGCAGATCGACGTTGAGGTTCTTGAGAACGTTCGCGCCGACGCCTGAGCCTTCCTTGACCAGACCAAGCAGAATGTGTTCGGTGCCGATGTACTCGTGGTTGAAGCGCTGGGCTTCCTGGTTGGCCAGGGCCATCACTTTGCGAGCGCGATCGGTCAAGCGTTCAAACATGTGAGTTTTCTCCTCAGCCGGTCGCGCGTTGGAAAGGAGACGTGTAGCGAACGGCTGATTCTTGCTTGTGGCGCCCTACTGTAGGGGGCGGAGACGGCGACTTTCCAATGCACCAGCCTGACGCGAGAACAATCCATCGCGACTGCGCATGCGCAATCTCAGCCTCAAAGACGCAACGGCCGTACCATTTATTCGGCCCGCTTACTGTCGGGGATGACTATTTCCGTCCATCCAGTGGCCCGATGCGTGCCGATTGCCGAATGCGGACGACACCTCCTGCCAGAATGGCGGTTATTGCGACCGCGGCCTTGATCATCGTCGCATGTTTCGGCGCGCGAGCATCCGCCGCGCCTGTTCCGCCGCTGGCCAAGCCCATCAGCGTGCGATTCGAACTCGCCGACGGAGTGCGCGTCGCTGGCGAAATGACCGCGTGCGATGACGATGGCTTCGACGGCTCCTTCGGCCGGCGCGAATGGATCGATCTGAAGTTCGACGACGCGTGGAAACTGCATCAGCGCGTGATGAATCCCGAGGCCGCCGGCGACTGGGTAAACCTCGGGCGCATCATGCTCCTGCTTTCGGCGAAGCAGCCCTTGGCCGCGACTCGATCCGAGACCGCCTTCCGCCGCGCACTGCAGATTGACGAGGGCCTGAAAGACGAGATCGAGCGCGTGAAGGAGGACGTTGCGGCTGCGGGCAAGGCTGTTCGCGACGCCGCTCGCGCAGCCGAATCGCAGAAACTCACGACGCTCTCGCCCGAATCTGGCCCGACCATGCGCCCAAACGGCGCCGAGTGGTCCGCGACGCTCTGGCCGAATCAGACCGACGAAGAACGGGCCAATGCCATCCTGACCGTGCGAGCCGACGCCGAGTCGATTCTCAAGCAGGCGGGCGTGACGATCGCGCCGGCCGAGACCGACCATTTTCTCGTCTACAGCGAACTGGAGCGGCCGCAGACCGCCGAGTGGGCGATGCGCCTGGAGCGCGCCCTGCAGGCCCTCGAATTCGTGCTCAATCCGGGTTTCGATCCAAGGGACAAGGACAGGCCGATCCGTATCTATCCCTGGG
>DATKJG010000372.1:0-9614 GCA_035543215.1 Phycisphaerales bacterium
GCCCGCCGGGCCGCCTTCAGAACGTCGTTGTCGCATCGCCCCCTCATGATCTTCAATCATGCCGCGCCGACAGAGAAAGGCAAGGCGAGACGGACGCGTTGCATCATCCGCGCTGACAGAGGGATGTCAGTCGATCCACGACACGTCGCAAGCTGCGCATTGTGGGCGATGCCCAGCCTGCTTACTCCGATCGCTACCATGAGATCGATGCGCCGACACTTCCTCTGGCTCGCAGCGCTGTTGCTCTCAGCGGCCATCGCTCTGCCGGCGTCGGGACAGGGCCTGAACGGGCTCCTTCCTGATCCGATCTCGGCGCTGCGGCTGGGTGAATACGGCGACATCCTTGAACTCAGCAGTGCCCAGCGCCTGGCTGTGCAGGCCATGCACGCGCGCTATCGCGAGGAGTTTCGTGTGCTGCGCGAGGGCCCGATCGCGGCGTGGCATCTGGGAAGCATCCGACGCACGATGTCGCCGCGGTCCTTCTACACCGATTCACGCGACCTCGTGCAGCGGATCGCGACCATCGACAACAGCCTGTTCGATCAGATGCAGACAGTCCTGACAGACGAGCAGATCGCCCGGCTCGTGCGCGTGCGCGAATTGCGAGAGCGCGATCGCCTGGCGCATGGGCAGTATGCACTGTGGGGCGCGCTGCAGCCGTTCGATTTGAGCAGCGCGGTGCTGGACCTTGCGCTGCCGCCGGAGGTGATGACGGCCGTCGAGCCGATCCTCGCCGCGTATGAGCCGGCGCTGACGGCCAGGCTGGAGGCGTATGTCGACGCCGAGCACGCCCACATGATGCGGCAGTACGACGTGCTGGCCCAACTCGGTTTTACCGATGCGCGGATCACCGATCCTGACAACCGCGCCGCCGTTGCGGAAGCATGGCAGCAGGCTGTTCAACCCCTGGCCATCGAAGAGGCGCCGCGCCGATACGAACGGGCCGAGCACATTCACGACCTCAATCGCAAGACGCTGGCAGCGCTGCTCGCGGTTGTGCCCGAGGAAGAGGGACGCTGGCTACAGAACGCCTTCTGGCGCGCGACCTACCCGCAACTTCGTTCGGCGATTCGCGATGGCACGCCGTTCGATGATGCGCTGCGACGCACGGACCTGACTGACGACCAGCGGGCGACGCTGGTGGCTGAAGCCACGAAGTGGCGTGCGGAGATGCGCGACCGCCTCCGTCCCCTCATGGAGCGCATGGATGCATTTCGGGCCAAATTCGAGAGCGGCGGACCGATGGCGAATTGGACGGACTACGGCAAAGAGCAGCAGGCGATTACCGAGCAGTCGCGCCGAATCTGGGATGACACCACCGAGAGTTGGGACGCCGGCCGGGCTCGCGCATCCGCGATCGTGGGCGACATCAACTCTGCCGAGGACGATCTGTCATTCAACGCACTGGTGGGGTTTTCCGGCGACCAGAAGATGCTGATCGGCGTGCGGCGCGTGGCGGTTCTCATGCCTGCGGTGATCTCGCCACGCGAGGAGCGCGAGTACGCGCGCCTGCTGAATCTGAACGCTGAACAACAGAATCGCCTGAGCGAGGCAGGCCAGCGGCATGCGCAACGGTGCGAGACGTTCGATAGCACGCTGCGCACGGAAGCCGCTGCAGCCGCCGAGCCATTGGTATTTGTCGGCGGGGGATTCCCAGCGGAGTCGGTCCAGCGGTTCGACGACGCCCAGGCCGCGGCCATCCGCGCGATGCACGCGCTGGATGAGCAGTACTTCCTCGACATCCAGACAACGCTGTCGCTGGCGGCCGATGATCCCGGGCTGCTGCGCGTGCGCCAGGCACGGCAGCGCCAGTGGTGGAGCATGGGTATGCAAGGCGGGTTTCGCGCCAATGGGCGAACCATCGGCGGCGCCATGGAGAGCCTTCTTGATCTCGCGACAATCCTTCGGCGAATGCCGGGCGTGCACGCTCAGGACCCGGCGATCGATCGCATCCTTGCAGAGTATGAGAGCACGATCGCGACCCCCTTGAAATCCCGCTACTACCTCGTTCATGGGACACAGCAGGCCGAGAACCAGTCGTACGTTGCATACGGCGAGTTGGCGCGTCAGAAGGAAGGGAACGTCACGCGCGAAGATGTCGAGGCGCTCAACAGGCGGCTGGGCCTGGATCGCCTTCAATCCGCGGCCAGAGCCGTGAATCAGCAGATCCGCGAAATCAACAGCGCGACGATCGAGCAGGTGGTTGGGGCACTGCCTGAGGAAACGGGCCGGAAACTGCGGCGCGAGTATGAACGGCTTTGCTGGCCCTTGATCCTGAATGATCCGGCCGAGGTTGGAGAGCAACTGACCAGTGCTCTGCGGCTGGCCGACCTGACTGAACACCAGCGCGGCGAAATCGAAGAGCTCGCGGCCACCTATCGCTCAACGTACGGCGACCTGTGCCAGCAGATGATTGACTCGGTCGAGCGGCCCGATTCGACCGTTTATGGGTGGATTCAAACAACCGAGGACGACGGCCGGGCGTTCACCGAGCGCGAGAGCAACCGCAAGCGCCTGGCATTCGATCGCTACGAGTTGAATGTCCGCGCCTGGCAGGAACTGCGGCGCATTCTCAGCGAGCAGCAGGCCAGTCGCATTGGATTGCGGCGCACGCCTCCGCCCCCACCCAATGAGGAAATCGGGAGTTTTGGCGTGTGACAGCCACCCCCTCGTGCGCAATCGCGTCTACTGTCGCAGCAGCGCTCTCGCCGCGCTCACGACATCCTCCACCGCGATCTTGTCGATGGCGCTGGCCTGCGCGTGCTTGTCGGCGACGAGTTCCTCCGGCAGGAACGGTTCGGCGATCAGAAGCCGCTCACGGTCCGCCATGCTGTGCAGCGTCGTCCAGCGATGGTCGGTCGGGCCGAAAAGCGTGATTGTCGGCGTGCCGAAGGCGGCGGCGATGTGCCGCGGGCCTGTGTCGTTGGTGATCAAGAGCGCCGCACGTCGCAGCACCGCCTTGAGGGAGGCGAGCGTGACGCCGCGCCGGGCGAGATTGATCAGAGCGACATCGGATGCCGCCTTCTCCACCGACTCAAGGATGTCGGCCTCCGAGGGCGCGCCGGTGATAACGACGCGAGGCGGGTTTGCGGACTGCCTTGTCAATTTCCGCGCCACGGCCGCGAAGCGCTCCGCCGGCCAGCGCTTGTCGGCCCGGTTCGCGCCGGGATTCAGGACGATGAACGGGCCGGCGACATCGTGCAGAAGCGCATCAGCCGCCATCTCCTCGGCGGATGTCGTCGCGAGTTCGAGACTGAGATCGATCTGCGACTCATCGATGCCCAGTGCGAACGCGGCTAGGTGCGCGTAGTACTCAACCATCGCGACGGGCCGGTCCGTGTTGCCCGGCGGCATCCTGTGCGTGAGCAGGGCATGCCGCCCGTCGCGGTCATAGCCGATGCGGATGGGAGTGCCGGCGATTCGAGCCCCCATCGCCGAACGGAAACTGTTGGGCAGGAGCAGCACGGCCTGGGCATCGGCCTGCTTGATCGCACGAGCCAGGCGCTGCGGGCCGAACAAGCCCTTCATGTCGCAGACAATGGTCGAATCGACGAACGGGCAGCCCGCGAGCAGGAGATCAAGCCCCGGCCGGCACACAGCGGTGATGCGGCACTGCGCGCGCGGCCGATGCCGGCGCAGGGCCCGAAGCACAGGCGTGCACATCACGGTATCGCCCACCCATGAGGGGCAGACGACAGCGAGACGGGCGAGCAATGAAGGCAGCGGTGACAGGTGGGACACGATTTGGGATTGACGCTTCGCGATTGGCGATTGACGCTTTCGATTCGAAACACAGGCTTGGCGCGGCACAACGCAACGGCCATTGGCAATCGTCAATCGTCAATCATCAATCGACAATCCCTCACGCTCGCTTCCACTCCTCGCCTTCCTCAAGAGCCTCGCCCCACAAGGTTTGTGCGCCGAATTTCTGCGTGTACCAGCGCGTGGTGAGGCGGCGGAGCTCTGCGGCAAAGCCAATGGCCGCGAGCCGCCCGACGGGCAGCGTGACATGAATGCGGTCCGCCTCGCTGCGCAGCGCCTGCACCCGCAGGCCCTGGCGCTCGGCGATGGCATTCGCCGTGGCCTCGACCATCCCGCGGATCGCGGCGTCGCTCAGCGGTCGACCCTCAAGCGCGCGGAGCGTGATGGTGGTGGATGTGGCGTCGTCGGAATTCATGCAACCGCCTCAGCCCTTTAGATCGAGCACCAGCAGCGTCAGCGTCAGCAGTTGCACTAGCGCCGCGCCAAGCAGCCACTTCACGTACACCTCGAAGTGATCCACCTGCAGCAGGCCGAGGATCCCGAGCGTCAGCGCCAGCAGCTGGCACAGCCCCGCCAGCATCGTCACGAATCGAAACTCACTGCGCCGGAGCCGATCCGCCCGGATCTCTTCGGTGAGTTCATGCACCGCGCGGCGAATGCCCGCCGCGTCTCCTCCGGCAGGCTGCAGCCCGGGTGCGACAGCTGCAGGCGATGATGTTGCTACCAGGTGCGGTCGCGGCTGCGGCGTTGGCCCCTGTGGGGTCGCCGAATGCGCCGCTCCGCCGGTCATCGCTGTTGGCGCCGTCTGACCAGTTCCGCTCGCCGGCGGTGCAGCCCGATGAGCGAGGATCGTCCTCACCGCGTCGCCGAACGTGGCGGCGAAGTCCGTCGGTTTGACGCGCTGAGCCAGATCCGCATCTCGCGAGAACAGGACCGTGCGACATCCGGCCGCCCTCCCCGCGAGGATGTCGCGCTCCTGGTCGCCGATCATCCACGACCGCGCCAGGTCCAGGCCCATATCGCGCGCCGCCTGCAGGATCATCCCTGGGTGCGGCTTGCGCCACGGATGATCGCGGCGATACTCGACAACGGTCGCTTCGGGGTGATACGGGCAGTAGTAGAAACGATCGATCAACCCCAGCGGCGTGCCCGCCGGATCGCTGGCGCGCCGCGCTTGCTCGTCTACCAAAGTGGCGATGCGCTGATGCACCGCGTCAACATCCTCCTCGCTAAACTTGCCGCGGGCCACGCCGGCCTGGTTGGTCACGACGACCAGGCGGAAGCCTGCCTCGCGCAGGGCCCGCAGGCCGACGCCCACGCCATCCACCAGGCGCACAGCAGCGGGATCGCCCAGGTCGCCGTCATTGGCGATCAGGGTATTGTCGCGATCGAGAAATACAGCCGGCTGCACGGAGCGAGGATCATACCGCGTCTCGATGCTCGTGCCGTGGCGCGTGGTCAGTACGCCTTAGCCCAGACGACGCGCTGCTCACTGGGCTTGCCGGTGATGACGCACGTGCCGGATTGCCTGGGGCCGTTCAGCGGGATGCAGCGCACCGTCACGCCCAGATCGTCCTTCACCTGCTTCTCGACGGCCGGGTCCCCGCAGAAGTGGCTCATCGCGAAGCCACCGTGAATCGGCTGGACTTCCTGATCGGCAGTGGGCGGCGGAGTGAAATACTTGTAGAACTCGTCCTTGCTGTCGATCTCCTTCGTGTTGGCAGTACGGAAGGACCTGGCGCGATCGACCAGCCCTTGCTGAATCTCATCCAGCATCGCCGAGATCTCAGTCACAAACTTGGCGCGCGGGATCGCCTGTTTCTCCTTGGGCGATCTGTCGCGGCGGGCCGCGAAGACGTTGTCGGCTGCCATGTCGCGCGGGCCGATCTCGACGCGCAGCGGCACGCCCTTCTTCACCCAGCCCCACACCTTGTCGCCGCCGCGCATGTCGCGACTGTCGATCTCGACCTCGATCCGCCGCCCGTGGTAGGGAACCACGCGCAGATCATCCGCCAGTTTCTGGCAGTAGTTCATGATCGCCTGCGGCCCCCCCACGTCATCGGCCTTCATCGTGATGGGAATGATCACCACGTGCACGGGCGCAAGGCGTGGCGGCAGGATCAGGCCGTCATCGTCCGCATGCACCATGACCATCGCGCCGATGAGCCGCGTGGTCATGCCCCACGACGTCGTCCACGCATGCTCGAGCGACCCCCCCGCTGACAGGAACTTGATGTCGGCTGCCTTGGCGAAATTCTGGCCGAGGAAGTGCGATGTGCCGCCCTGCAGGGCCTTGCGATCCTGCATCATCATCTCGATGCAGTAGGTGCTCACCGCGCCGGGGAATCGCTCGCCCGCGGTCTTCTCGCCTTTAATCACCGGCACAGCCAGCCAGTTCTCGGCGAAGTCGGCGTACACATCGAGCATGCGCAGCGTCTCTTCGACCGCCTCCTCCTTCGTGGCGTGCGCGGTGTGGCCTTCCTGCCAGAGGAACTCGGTGGTGCGCAGGAACAGCCGCGTGCGCATCTCCCAGCGCACGATGTTGCACCACTGATTGATCAGCAGGGGCAGGTCGCGGTAACTCTCGATCCACTTGGCGAACATCTCGCCGATGATGGTTTCGCTGGTGGGACGGACGATCAGCGGCTCTTCGAGCTTGGCTTCGGGATCCGGCATCAGCCCGCCACCGCCGGGCTTTGGCACAAGGCGATGATGCGTGACAATCGCGCATTCCTTGGCAAAGCCTTCGACGTGCTCGGCCTCTTTCTCAAGGAACGAAAGCGGGATAAAGAGAGGGAAGTAGGCGTTGCGATGGCCCGTGGCCTTGAACATGCCATCGAGGACCGACTGCATGCGCTCCCACAGGCTGTAGCCCCAGGGCTTGATGACCATGCAGCCGCGCACTGGCGAGTTCTCCGCAAGATCGGCAGCGCGGACCACCTGCTGGTACCACTCGGGATAGTTCTCCTGGCGCGTGGGCGTGATGGCGGTCTGAGGTTTCGACATCGGGTGCTGCGGCTTGGGGCTTGAAGGTCTGGAGTTGGAGAGGCAGAGCATAGCCGCGCGGTGGCAACTCGCGCTCGCCTGAGCCTACGATGGCTGTTTCACTGCCTGATCGTGCATGAGCGGCGACGATTCACCACATCCTGCTCCGCGCGCCGCCGGCCACGATGTCGACGGCGATCCGCTGCCCACGGCCAGCGTCAACAAGCCGGCGCCTCGAGCCCGCGCCGGCGACGACTACCCGCGGCACATCGAGAACTATCGCATCATTCGCCGCCTGGGCGCCGGCGGCATGGGCGTCGTGTTCGAAGCCGAGCAGGAGAATCCGCGGCGCCTGGTCGCGCTCAAGCTCATCAACGCCGGCGTGGCCTCACGCGAGGCCTTGCGGCGCTTCCAGCATGAAGCCACCGTGCTTGGCCGCCTGCAGCATGCGGGCATCGCGCAGATCTACGAGGCGGGCACGTTCGATGAAGGCGAAGGCGGCCGGCCGTACTTCGCCATGGAACTGGTGCGCGGCCAGCCGATCACTGAGTTCGCCGCGGCGCGCGATCTGGGCCGCGACCAGCGGCTGGAACTGCTGGCGAAGGTGTGCGACGCGGTGCAGCACGCGCACCTCAAGGCGATCATTCATCGCGATCTCAAGCCGGGGAATATCCTCGTCACTGCCGAGGGCCAGCCGAAGGTGCTCGACTTCGGCGTTGCCCGCGCCACCGACGCCGATGTCCGGGCCACCACGCTGCAGACACGGGCCGATCAACTCATCGGCACCCTGCCGTACATGAGTCCCGAGCAGGCCCTGGGCGATTCCAACGAACTCGACATGCGCAGCGACGTATACGCTCTGGGCGTCATCGGCTACGAACTGCTGACGGGCCGGCTGCCCTACGACGTCGATCGCCGCACTGTGTTCGAGGCGGTGCGCGTCATCCGCGAGGAGGAGCCGACGCGTCTGAGTGCGATTGATCGCAGCCTGCGGGGCGATGTCGAGACCATCTTCGCCAAGTCCCTAGAGAAGGATCGCAATCAGCGCTACCAGAGCGCGGCCGATCTTGCGAGCGACATCCGTCGCTTTCTCACCGACGAGCCGATCGTGGCCCGGCCGCCGAGCGTGAGCTACCGCATGCGCAAGTTCGCGCGGCGGCACAAGGGCATGGTTGTTGCGGCTGGCACCATCACGTGCGTGCTGATCGCCGGGACGATCGTGTCCACCTTGCTTGCGTTTCGCGAGGCCAGCGCGCGGCAACTTGCCCAGCAGGAGGCGCAGCGCGCCAACAAGGCCAGCCTGAAGTCGATCGAGGAGGCCGAGCAGGCGCGGCAGGCGCGAGCCGACGCCCAGGCACAGGCCGAGCGGGCGCAGATCGAGGCCCAGAAGGCGGAGGCGATCTCCAACTTCCATCGCACCATGCTCTCGCGCACCAACCCGGCGTTCGCGCAGGGACGCGACGTGACGGTGCGCGAGGTGCTTGATCAGGCCGCTAGCGACGTCGGCACGATGTTCCCCGGCCAGCCGCTGCTGGAGGCAGCGATCCGCGGCACGATTGCCGAGTCATACTCAGCGCTGTCGGAATTCGGGCCAGCCTACGACCAGTTTGATCGCACGGCGAAACTGCTCAAGGACAACCTGGGCGACACCCATGCCGATACGCTCACCGCCGAGGCCAATCTCGCGGTCGGCATGCATGACCTGGGGCGATTCGAGGACGCGGTGACGCTGGAACGAAGCGTGCTGGAGCGACGGCAGAAGACGCTCGGCCCGGATCATCCAGACACGATCTCTGCCGAAGTGAATCTGGCCGCAGGGCTGCGCGATGCGGAGCATCTCGATGAAGCCGAGGCGCTGCTCAAATCAGCGATCGAGCGCGGCGGCAGGATCCTGCCCGCGGGCGACCGCACGATGATCACCGCGATGGGCACGCTGGCATCGCTGCTGAAGGACCGTGGCCGGCTGGATGATTCGGCGGCGATGTTCGAGCAAACCATCACACTCGCCCGCAAGTCTCTTGGCGAGAACGATCACGACACGCTCTCGAACATCGACAACTATGCGAGCCTGCTGCAGATTCAGGGTAAGCACGAGCGGGCCCTGGAGATGTTTCGCGATCTGTACGAAACGCAGCTGCGCATCTTCGGCCCCACGCACGCCGCGACGCTGGTGTGCACGAACAACTACGCGATCGCGCTGCAGAACGCCGGCGAGCTGGCCAGGGCTCAGGAGATGTTCCAGAAGGTCGTGACCGACGGCCGCAGCCGCTTCGGCGAGACGCACCCTGATGTGCTGGTGGCGATGCGCAACCTGGCGATCCTGCATTACGTTCGCGGCGAGTTGCCCGAAGCGGAGCGATTGCTGAAGGAAGCCGTCGAGGCGCAGATTCGCCGCCTTGGCGAAGGTCACACCGAAACAATCGCCAGCATGAGCACGCTCGGGCTGGTGCTGGGCACGCAGGACAAGAACGACGAGGCCGAACCGTGGCATCGGCGGGCCTTCGAAGCCCAGAAGCGGGCCGTCGGCGCGGACCATCCCGACACGCTGGCGATGGAGGCGGAATTCGCTTCGTTTCTGCGCGACATCGGGCGACTCGAGGAAGCCGAACCTCTGTACATCGACGCGCTGGCGGGCCTGCGACGCGTGCGCGGCGACGATGCGGAGCCCACGCTCGTCGTCATGTATCAGTATCTCGGCCTGCTACAGCGGCAGAAACGCTGGCAGGATGCGCTGCCCTTGAGCGAGGAATTGAATCTTCGATCGGGCGCGTTCCCGCCGACCAGTCCCTTCGGCATGATGACGCCGATGCGCGTCGGCCGCACGATGACCGGCCTCGGCCGTTACGCCGAGGCGGAGACGCTGTTGA
>DATKJG010000373.1:0-7044 GCA_035543215.1 Phycisphaerales bacterium
CCGGAGATACGCCTGAGGCGTTTCAGTCCTTCCACTTCGAGATGATCACCGTGACGCGGGTCTCCATCTCGGGGACGTTCTCGGAATTCACTTCCCAGATCGGCTCCTGCACTGCGTCCTGGTCGCTGCGCACCTTGGAGAAGCCGATCATCTCATCGCCGAAGGTCACCAGCCCGATGATCGAGCCGGTCATGTCGGCAACGTAGTGCTCGCCCGGTCCCATGTCGGGCGTGTTCTTGGCGATGATCGAGCCGCCGAAGATGAACGGCAGGTGCGGAAAGGCCTTGGGCTCCTTGTCCGGCCCGCCCGGTTCGCGAATCCAGTCGGCGATGTCGTGCTCGACCTCTTTGCCTTCCTTGTTCGTGTAGCGCACCGCGATCGCCAGTTTCGCGCCCGTGGGCTCGACGACAGAGAACTTGTCGTTCTCGTAGATCCATTTGCCGGGTTTGCCGGGTTCGAAGCCGGCCATGAGCAGCGCGGCGTGAATCTGGCTGGGCTTGGGTTTGATGACGACGAGCGATTCGTGCTCGCGCGTGGCCGGCCCGCACGCCACCTGCTCCAGCCAGCCTGCGTCGAGGCAACTCATGCCGGAGATCTCGACGCGCGAACGTACCGGGTTCGACTCATCGATCATGACGGTCACGCCTTCGAATGGCTTGACGATCTTCGGGCCTGATTGGGGCTGTGAGGCGGCAGTTGTCGCGGGCCGCGACTGCGGCTGCGAAGCCGGTGGCTGACCAGCCGCGCCGATCGTCAACGCGGCGCATGCAGCGGCTGCAGTCGCGATCCTCTCAGCAGTCCTTCGCAAGGCTCGAATCACCATGACCAATCATCGCGCTACCATCGCCGCGAATCAATCATTCCGATGAACGCAAAGTCCGCCAAAGGTGAAACCCAAGACAAAAGGCCCGGTAGGAGCATGCTCCATACCGAGCCCTTCCGGGGGTCACGGGGAGGCTGGCCGGGTATGCGGGAGCGATGTCGATGACCGAAAAGGCACATTCGGTCGCAGCGATATACCACGCGAACCTGGCGCAGCTTGAGCGGGGCCAACCCCAAATATAGCATGGCGAGGTGCCGGTGCAAGGCATTTCACCCGCGAAACAGGGGTTTCGGCGTGCCGGATGTGGGATGGGGGCGGACATGTCAGATTCCCTCGGAAACCTCGGCCTTTCATGATGTTCGACGCTCGTCACGAGACTGCTGATTCCGCTGACGTCACGGTCACGCGAGCCGTTCGTTTTTCTCTTGACCTTTCTCCTTCTCCACGGCGTGCGAGCGCTTCCCACACGCCAGCTCAGGCCGAACGGCGACACAACTCATTCGCCGGCTTGCCGAGCATGGTCGGGCTCGGGCTGCACAACGAGATGGTGGCGTGCGTCGCGGGCCGGCCGGATGCGCGCACCGGCTACTTGATGAACATCTCCGAGATCGACGCCGCGGTGCGCGAGACCGTCGTGCCGCTCCTGGCGCAGCGCATCAGCGAAGGCGCGACGGATTCCGCTGAGCGACTTCTTCGAGAATCGCTGCGCGTCCTCGAGCCACGGCTCGCGCCGCACCTTCGCGGCCTGCGCTGGAATCTCACGCCCTACTATTGGCTAACGATGAACGCCGCCGCGCCCGATCGTGTGCTGATGACGCAGTCGTTCGAGTTTGCCGCCGCGCATCGGCTGCACTGCGACGAGTTCGACGCCGAGACCAACCGCCGCATTTTCGGCAAGTGCAACAACCCATCGGGGCATGGCCACAACTATCGCCTGGAGGTCAGCGTCGAGGCGCTGCTGGATGCGCAAGGCACGTCGCCGTTCACGCTGCAGAGCCTCGAGCGGATCGTGAATGAAACGGTGATCCGACGTTTCGATCACAAGCACCTGAACATGGACACGGCCGAGTTCGCGAACGTGAATCCATCGGTCGAGAACATCGCGCGGGCCAGCCACGGACTTCTGGAGGAGCCGATCCGGGCGGCTGGGGCGCGGCTGGCGCGCGTCACGCTCTGGGAGACTGAAAAGACCTCGTGCTCCTACCCCGCTGATGCTTGAAGCGCATCCAAGCAGGCCGGGCGCGACGCTGCTACCCTATCCGGCCCGTTTGCCCGCGAATGGCTGGGGGTTCACCGCATTCCGAAGGAGTTCGGCCTTGTTGAATCGTCTGGTTCTTGTGTGTCTGATCGGTAGCTGGGCCCTGGCGTCGCGCGTCGAAGCCAATCCGCAGGAGGCCGCGACGGCGCCGGCCGCCACGCAGCCGGCTGAGCAGTCTCCGGCTGACAAGGCCTTCGAGCCACTGCGCCAGATGATGGATAACCTCGTCGAATCGCTGGGCAACAACGGCGGCGTGCGCAAAGAAGATGAAGGCCCCCTGCGGTTTGTCCGCGACAAGGCTGCGGCGTTCTCGCGCGAGTTCCCCAGCGACCCGCGCGGCGTCGCCATCGAACTGCAGATATCGATGTGGCTGAAGGAGAACGACCTCGTCGCCGACCTGTTCAACCGGCTGGCGACGCTGCGGCCGGACGATGACAAGATTCCGCTTGGCGCAGCTCAGTACGCGATCAATCACAATCGATTCAAGGAGGCCATCGAGGCTCTCAAGGCGCGGACGTTCGATCCGGTGAAGACCCCGGAGGCGTTCCTGGCGCTGTCGGATGCGCTCTTCGCTGAACACGAGTTTGTCGAGGCGGTTGATGCGCTGAAGATGATCCCCAAGGAAGTGCTCGACAAGGACGTGTTCGTCAAGTTGCAGGTGGATGAAAAACTCAAGCAGCGAGAGAACTACGAGACTGAGTTCAAGGTTGAGCAGGCGATCCAGGCGACCGAAACTGCTGCCAACGATCTGCCGCAGGCGACCATCAAGACCGCCAAGGGCGACATCACCGTCGAACTGTTCGAGAATCAGGCTCCCAACACCGTCGCCAACTTCATCAAACTTGCTGAGAGCGGCTTCTACAACGGCACGAAGTTCCACCGCGTGCTTGCTAATTTCATGGCCCAGGGCGGCGACCCCAACAGCAAGGAAGGCGCCACTGGCATCCCGGGCCAGGGCGATCCGGGTTACTACATTCCCGATGAAGTCGGCCGCACCGACGCCCGCAAGCACTTCGCGGGTTCGCTCGCGATGGCCAAGACCACGGCGCCCAACACAGGCGGCTGCCAGTTCTACATCACGGCCACGCCAACCGTGCACCTCAACGGCATTCACACCGTCTTCGGCCGCGTGCTCCCACCGGGGCTCGACATCGCGCGCAGTCTTGAGCAGAACGATCTGATCGAGTCCATCGCGATCACGCGCAAGCGCGAGCATCCCTACGAGCCGACGACGCTCCCACTGCCCGGCGCTGCCACTCAACCAGAAACGCAGCTTGCCACGCAGCCGACGACCTTGCCCGGCAGCGAGCCGGTCACGATTGAACCGGTGACGATTCCGCCGTTGACGCCGCCCGCCAGCACGCCGGCTACGCAGCCGATCACTCCCTGAGGCGCGACCTCGGGCGAACTTGACCATGGCCAGACTCGTCCGCCATTCCGCGACCGGCCCGTTTCGCATCGAGCCGCAGGATTTTCCCAAGGACGGCAAGGCGATCTTCATCTGCGCCTGCGGCCTGAGCCAGAACCTGCCCTACTGTGATGGCTCGCACAAGACCTGCCGAGCCGAGATCGAGGGCACGCTCTACGTCTACGACAACGATCGAAAGGCGATTGCCCAGACGCGTCCGGAGGCCGGACCCCCTCAGACATGATGCGTCGTCAGATCAGGGCAAGTCGCCCTCGCCCAGCAGGCTGAAGTTCTTCTTTCGAAGGATCTGGCCCGCGAGCGTCTGGTCATCCACCGACAGCGCGATGGTGGGCGTGCCATTGGGCCGCAGCATCAACGGATAGGCGAAGCGGATGTTCAACTCCGCGCCCAGCAGGTAGATGCACATGCTCGTCAGCGAATGCCCTTCAGTCAGTTCGACGATGAGCAGATCCAGTTCAGAGAACGCCAGGCCGTGGCGGCGCAGCAACGCGCGGGCGGCGTCGGCGTTGTTGGGGATGATCCGCACCACCGCGTAGTCCGATGACTCCATGACGCTGAAGGCGCACAGGTGCACATCGCTGGCCTCGTCGAACAGGCGGACCAGATCGAGCAACCGCCCGACCTTGTTCTCAAGGAAGACGCTGAACTGCCGGACAGTCGGAGGGCTGTAGCCCTGGGCAGTCGGAGTGGGAGCCGCTTCTTGGGTCATGTGGCGTCATCCGCAATTCCGCATGCGATCGCAGGCGCTCGAACCTGCATCGCCGCGGCGTGCCGTTTCCCTGGCTGCGGAGAACCCCCAGATTACCCTGTGATTGCTCACGCCGGCAAGCAAAAACCGCATTGGTTGCGCTCGTGGCCGCCGGTCGAGCGGCTGTCGGCTGTTGCCTTTCGGGCCGAACCGCCGACGATACCGCCATGCCCAAGGCCGATTCACGCACGCGCGACACGTCCGCCGGCGCCGCCACCTTCCGCACGACGCTGCCGAACCCGCGGCAATTCCCGCGATATGCCGGCGTGGCGACCTTCTGCCGCTTCCCGCGCCTCGAGGATGTTCCACCGAGCCAGCAGCCGGTCGATTGGGCGGCGTATGGCATTCCGTTCGACCAGGGCGTGACGTATCGGCCCGGGGCGCGCTTCGGCCCGCGCGCGGTGCGCGATGAGTCGCAGTACATCAAGCCCGTGCACCTGGAGTACGGGCTGAATATCGCGCAAATCCTGTCGATGGCCGACGGAGGCGATGCGCCTGTGCAGGCGTTCGATCAAAAGGGCACGCTGGATGCCGCGTGCGAGTTCGCGAGGCAACTCGGACAACCGGAGCATACGAAACTGCTGGCGGTTGGCGGCGACCATTCGATCGCCTACGCCAATATCCGCGCCACGTGGCTGCGGCGCGGCAAGCCCCAGCGCGGCCTGGCTGTCCTGCATTTCGATGCTCACCTCGACACCATCGACGTGATCTCGGGCAGCAAGTGGTCGCACGGCTCGCCCTTCCGCCGGGCCCATGAGGATGGATTGATCGATCCGGGGCGCATGCTCAGCGTGGGCGTTCGCGGCCCGCTGAACACGACCGAGGATCTGGACTACGGCCGGCAGCACGGGTTCACAATGGTGACAGCGCAGGAGGCGACGAACGCGGATGGAAGGAAGAAGATTGCGCAGTTCGTGAAGGCGCTTGGCAATGACGAGGTCTATTTGACCTTCGACATCGACTGCGTCGATCCCGCGTTCGCGCCCGGCACGGGCACGCCATGCTGCGGCGGCTTCACCAGCGCCGAGGCGCTGAGCCTGCTGCGATTGTGCAGGGGCACGAACATAGTCGGGGCTGATGTCGTCGAGGTGCTGCCGGACCGCGATGTGCAGGGCATCACGGCCTTGCTGGCGTCGCATGTGCTGTTCGAGATTCTGGCGCTCGATGCAGCGCGCCGAGTGCAGTAGGGCGAACGCGCACGGATCACTTCGCACGAAGCGCCAGGACCAACTCAACCTCGCCGACCTGCTCATCGAGGTCGCGCGCGATCGTGATCGCCGGCTGGCCGGAGTCCGCCAGGGCGTAGACGCGCTGCTTGAACTGATCGACACTCGGCTTGACCTCCACGGATGTCCAGTCGGCCTTCGTGGCGCCGGCGCGCGGGGCAGGCGTCGGAGCCATGGCGGTGGCGATCGAAGTCAGGACCGGTGTGAGCGACATGCGATCCGCAGGCGCGACGCTGACATGCTGCATGGCGTGTCGGGCTGATTCGCTTGGCGGGGCGACGGAGCCCGCCCGCGCAGGCGCGCTGCGGGCCAGGTTCATGCGCAGGCTCGCCATGTCGAGATCAGCGATGCGTTCATCGATCCGCGCCAGCAGGCGCTCAGCCGATTCCATCATGCTGGAAGCCGCTGCATGGGCTTCATCCAGTTGCGTCCGCAGCGATCGGGCCTCCTCAAGGTCACTGGCGATCCGCGCTGTCAGCGCCCGCAACTGGCGCTCGCGGCGATTGAACGAAGCCGCCATGATCAATCCGAGGACGAGGATCCCGGCGATCATCGTGACCGATGGCAGCCAGGCCAGCAGCGTTGTGGATTCGATGCCCGGGATCAGCGACGGCACGTGCGCAGCGGTCAGGTACATGGAATGGCAGGCCTCCAGAGTCCGTCGGGATACGATCAGGCGGCATGAGCGGCCGCGCGGCGACAATCAGTGCAGGCGGCAGGACCGGCAGGCGCATCGGCCCGCCGGCGTCGCTTCCCATCGCGGCCCGGCGGCATCCCTTGGTCCGAGAAGTAGATCGGCAACTGGCGGCTGCTGACCGCACAATCGAGGGCCTGTCGCATGTCACCGTCGCGTCCGGCCGCCGCGCGCGCCGCAAGCCGGTGCCGGTGCTGGTGGGAGTCAGCGGCGGCGCCGACTCGGTTGCGCTGCTGCTGGCCTGCGTGGCGCTGCGAGGACTCAAGCGGCGGGACTCTGCCCCGTTTGAGCCGATCGTGCTGCACGTGCATCACCATCTCCGCCCTGAAGCCGACGCCGACTCGGCGTGGGTACAGCGGCTGTGCCAGCGGCTGGGAGTCGCTTGCCATGTGCGGCACGTCTATCCCGACAAGGCCGATGGCAACATGTATGCGAATGCGCGGCGAATGCGCCTGACGGAGATGCTCAATCTTTCGGAGCAGACGCAAGCCAAACGCGCGCTGCTGGCGCATCATGCCGAGGATCAACTGGAAACGATGCTCATGTTCCTGTGCCGTGGGGCCGGCCCTCACGGCCTGGCGGGCATGCGGGCCAGCCGCTGCTTCGCCGGGATGTCGATCGTGCGGCCGCTGCTGCGGATGTCGAAGAAGGATTGCGAGGAGATGTGCCGCGCCGCGCGCGTGAAGTGGCGCGAAGATCCATCGAATCGAGATCGCAGTCGGAGTCGGGCTCGACTGCGGCAGGATGTGCTGCCGGTGCTGGAGCAACTCTGGCCCGGCGCTGCGCAGCGCGCTGCGCAGTCGGCGATGTTGCTCGCGGACGCCGCGGATGCGCTGCACGAGGTCGTGGATGAGGCGTTCGGCTCG